>JBPCXA010000053.1:0-4545 GCA_051008975.1 Gammaproteobacteria bacterium | reverse complement strand
CCTCGAGATTGCGCAAAAACCGCCCCGTACGGGCGAATCAAAGAAAAAATGAAGTTTTTCATATCAAAATGCCTTTCGTTGCAAAAACGCCTCTTCACGGACGATTTTGGAATTTTAACACAGAATCGCCCGAAAAGAACCATTTTTTTTCGCCCCGATGCAAAAAAATGCGCACGCTGTGGTTTTTTTGCCCGAATTTGCGGTGAGTAGGCGAATTTTTCCGCTCCGCCGCCGCCAACGGATTCCACGCCTCGCCGCCCGGCCGAATTCCGCCATTTCCGCGATTCCCGTCTCTCCCCCGTCCCATTCCTGCGAAGGCAGGAATCTCCTCGCCGAAGGCGCAAACTGTCGCCGAAGGCGGTACAATTTCCCGCCGCTTTGCGGCGGCGGAGATTCCTGCCTTCGCAGGAATGGGACGGGCTTTTTCCTTTGATTTCGCGGGGACAGAACGTCGGCGGGCGGCGAGAAATTTCGCGCCTACGGCGCGGAGATTCCGGCTTTCGCCGGAATGGCGGGTTCTTTTTGTCTTTGCGGACAATACCGAATTTGGCGGTATCCGAAAATATAAAAAAACGCCATTCCGGCGAAAGTTTATCCTCGCGAACGCGGGGACCGGAATCTCATTCCCGCGTAGCAGGAATCCTCCCCCTAAAACCGCCGCACCGCCTGCAGGTAGAAAGTTCCGCTTTTGCCGAACTCTTCCGGACGCCGCCAATTAAATCCGGCGGAGGGCGAAATCGTCCAGCGATGATAGCGGAGGACGCCCTCCAAATTCAGCGAATTGGTCGTTTCGGTTTCGTCCTTTTCCCAGCGGGAATTCAAACGGTACGTCGGCGACAGCCGCCAAACTCCGTCTTCGTAATCCGCCGACAACGCCAGACGCCACTTGGTCGTCTCGCCCTGTATCGTTTCGGAAAACGCCGCCGTCCACCAGTCGGCGGAATACTTTCCGCCCGATTCATACCGCAAATCGTCGAAATCGCCGTTCGCGTTTGTCCGCCCGGCGGCATAGTACAGATGCCACTCGTCTTGGCGAAAATCCAGCCGTCCGCCGATATTGTACGCGTATCCGCTTTCGGTGAGGGAATAGCCGTAGTCCGGCGAAAAATTGAAGGCGGCGGACGAGCCGTCCCATAAATAGTAGGCGAGAAAACCGACCGCCGCCATTCCGCCGATCATCAACGCACCCGCCTTCGCACCGTCGTCTCGTTCTTCGGCGACACTTCCGCCGCCGCCGCCGCCCGCCGGGGGCTGTTGTACGGGGGATGCGGAAGGCGTAAAACGCTCGACGGGATCTCCGTCAAACTCAATTGCGCCCGTGGGATCAATTGTCAACCGGTCCGTATTTTCGTTAAATCCCGCCGGTTTTACCGGGAATCCGCCGTTTCCGAACAATCCCGGATCGTTGCAAAACGGCGTCGTCGTGGCGGCGGCGGCATCGGCGCTTTCCCGCATAACGCAGGAATCGCCGCTATCGCCCGCCGCCACTTGCAGCGGCGACAAATCGCCCGCCGCCGAACCGGCGGAGGCGGCGGCGATTTCGTAGGGAATTTCGCAAACTTCGGCGGCGATGCCCGGGGCGGAAGAATTCACTTCGTATCCGACCGTCCATCCCGCCCCCGTCGCCTCCGTGCAGTTGGATTCCACATACGACCCGGCCGCCGGAGATTCAAAGGCGGCGCAGTAATCCGTGTCCTCAACATTATCAATCCGCTCCGCCCCGCCGGGGCATACGCAACCAACGCCCGCCGCCGCCGCCGAGCCGACTCTTACCATTTGGCACGCAGTATCGGTAAATACGCAGCCGCTATTTTCGGGGTTCGCCACCGTTCCTTCCTCCACCATACCGCACGATTCATCGGTAAAAGTACAGCCGTCCGCATCGTTGTTTACGGTGGCACCCCGCATCGTATCGCCGCACGATTCGGCGGTGAATTCGCAACCGTCTCTGGCGGAGTTTGCGGTGGAACCCGCCATATTCATATTGCAAGATTCGGCGGTAAACTCGCAGCCGTCCGCATTGGAATTCACGGTGGCGCCCGGCATATCCGTCCCGCAGGAATTTGCGGTGAATATGCACGCATCCCCGTCGGTGTTTTCTTCCCGATCGGAGGGGCAGATGCAATCGTCCATGGCGGGATTCGCCCTTGAATCGGAAATCGCCATATTGCACGATTCGTCGGTAAATGCGCAGCCGTCTCCGTCGGTGTTTACACCGGTGCCGGAAATCGCCGCATCGCACGATTCATCGGTAAATGTGCAGCCGTCCGCATCGTCGTTTACGGTGGCGCCCCGCATCGTATCGCCGCACGATTCGACGGTAAATACGCAGCCGTCTCTGGCGGAGTTTGCGGTGGAACCCGCCATATTCATATTGCAAGATTCGGCGGTAAACTCGCAACCGTCTCTGGCGGAGTTTGCGGTGGCACCCGCCATATTCATATTGCAAGATTCGGCGGTAAACTCGCAACCGTCTCTGGCGGAATTTACGGTGGCACCCGCCATATTCATATTGCAAGATTCGGCGGTAAACTCGCAGCCGGTTCTGCCGGAATTCACCGTGGCACCCGCCATATTCGTATTGCAAGATTCGGCGGTAAACTCGCAGGCGGTTGCGGCGGGATTCACGGTGGCACCCGGCATATCCGTCCCGCAGGAGTTTGCGGTGAATATGCAGGCATTCCCGGCGGTGTTTTCCTCCCGGTCGGAGGGGCAGATGCAATCGTCCATGGCGGAATTCGCCCTTGAATTGGAAATCGCCATATTGCACGATTCATCGGTAAATGCGCAGCCGTCTCCGTCGGTGTTTACGCCCGCACCGGGAATCGCCAAATCGCACGATTCATCGGTGAATAGGCAGCCGTCCGCATCGCCGTTTACCGTGGAACCTCGCATCGTATCGCCGCACGATTGGACGGTGAATTCGCAGCCGGTTCTGCCGGAATTCACGCCGGAACCAGGCATATTCAAATTACAGGAATCGGCGGTAAATTCGCAACCGGTTCTGCCGGAATTTACGGTGGAACCCGCCATATTCATATTGCAAGATTCGGCGGTAAATTCACAACCGTCGGCGGCGTCGTTTACCGTGGAACCCGCCATATTCATATCGCAAGAATCGGCGGTAAATATGCAGGCGGTTCTGCCGGGATTTGCGGTGGAACCGGGCATCGCCGTCCCGCAGGAGTTTTCGGTATATGTGCAGGCGGTGCCGCCGGTGTTTGCGGTGGAACCCGACATCGCCGTCCCGCAGGAGTTTTCGGTAAATATGCAGGCGGTTCTGCCGGGATTTGCGGTGGAACCGGGCATTGTCGTGCCGCAGGAATTCACGGTAAATTCGCAGCCGTCGGCGGCGGTATTTGCGCCGGAACCGGGAAATTCCGCATTGCACGATTCGGCGGTGAATGTGCAAATGTCGGCGGCGGGATGCGGGACGGAGCCGGGAAACTCCGTATTGCACGATTCGTCGGTAATTATGCAGGCGGTGCCGCCGGGATTTGCGGTGAAGCCGGGCATCGCCATATTGCAAGAATCGGCGGTGAATGTGCAGCCGTCGGCGTCATCGTTTGCGGTGGAACCCGACATCGCCGTCCCGCAGGAGTTTTCGGTAAATATGCAGGCGGTTCTGCCGGGATTTGCGGTGGAACCGGGCATTGTCGTACCGCAGGAATTCACGGTAAATTCGCAGCCGTCGGCGGCGGTGTTTGCGCCGGAACCGGGCATCGCCGTATTGCACGATTCGTTGGTATATTCGCAGCCGTCTCTGGCGGAATTAACATCGGCGCCGGGCGGCATCAACGCCATACACGATTCTTCGGTATATTCGCAGCCGTCATTGGCGTCGTTTAAGACGGAGCCGGGCAGTCCGGTCCTGCACGATTCTTCGGTAAATTCGCAGCCGGTCATGTCCTCGTTTACGACCGACCCCGGCCCCGTCCCGGGAGAAAGCCCGGTGCTGCACGATTCATTGGTAAAAATGCACATCAATCCGTCCTCGGACGCCACTCTTCCGCTGATTTCGCAAACTTGGAGGGAATAGCCGAGATTATGGCGGGACGGCGTTTGCGTCGCTATAAACGTAGTTGAATTAATGTAAAACTCGCCCGCCGACAGGGGTTCGTTCGACCGTCTGGTATCACTCGGACTTTCGCCGGTAGCGAAAAACAAATCCCCGCCGGCTTGTTTGAGGTAGACGCGAGTGTTGGTATCCCCGGCGTCAAACACGTCGCCCTCCCGCATTTGGCGGTTATTGCCGTCGCAATCTTCAATCACGAGTAATCCGCTTACGGGGTCGATGGAATCGGCGGCTCTCGACCCGCCGCCTCCACATCTTAAATTGAAAAAGAGATTGGAGGTGCCGCCGAAGACCGCCGCCACTCTGGCGATGATCTCGGCCGCCGTGCCGGATCCATTAATCTGGGCATGGGCAAACTGCAGTATCCCGCTGGTCTCCGTGTACACATCTTGTCGGGCGTTTTGGTTGACCTGCGCCTGCGCAGAATCGGTCATTCCGCCCGCCGCCGCCGCGAACAAAATAACGCCAAA
>JBPCXA010000052.1:0-2617 GCA_051008975.1 Gammaproteobacteria bacterium | reverse complement strand
ATTATTGCGGCGGGCGCATTGCTTTTGCGCTTGGTGTCTCTTTCCATCGGCGCCACGGCGTCCTCCACGGATTCGACGACCTCTACGGCGGCTTCCGCAAACTGCTCCAGCGCGTTCGGCATTTTCGTGCGCAGCGGCATTTTCGTCGCCAAAATGCCGTAATCCTGCATCCGATGATAAGTGCGCGCCATTTCGCGCACGACGTCCGTCATCCGCCCGATATCCTTGGCGAAATCAAACGCCGGCTCGTCCATAAGATCCGTGTACTTCCCGTTGACTCTCATTGTCCGCCCCCTTTCGCCCGCCCCAAATCCGCGGTCAGCCGATTATACTCCGAAAACAAAAACTCCAAACGCGCGCCCTCGCCCGCAAAAGACGCGACGCGATAGGCGCGATCGACGGCGCGATCCAAAACGCGATGCACCGCCGCCAAATCGCGCGGCATGTCGGAATACATTTTCGCCAGATTCAACGCGGCGTTGTTTTTGCGCGCGTCCAAAACCGCCTTCGCGCATTGTTCAATTTTCGCCTTTTTCGCGGCGGTCATTTTTTCCGGCCACGGAAATGTGTTGTAGACCATTTTGTTGGAATAGCGGTAGCCGGTGCCGAGACGCCCGCCGACCGCGCGCATCCAGGCCATGTGCATCGCCGAAGTCATGACGCCGAAATGATACATATCGGCGTTCGGCACGATGGTGCAGGAATTAAGCGCGACATTACGCGGCTGCATAAAGCCGATGGGAATATATTCCCTGCCTTGGGAGGTGTTCAGCGGAACGAGAATATAGCGGTTTTTCGGTTGGCGAATCTCGCCGAACAAATGCGGCGTCTTGGCGAGTTCCTGCGTAGCCGCGCGTTCGCTTTTTGCGCGATGTTTTTTTACGGCGGCGACCCGTTTGCGAATGGCGAAAATACCGCGAAACTCGGACGGCGCGACTCCTTCAAGCCACAGACACCAGCGGCGTTCACCCTCCAAAAATTCCTGCGCGCCGGCCGCCGGACGAATGTACGGCTCCGCCTTCGGCGACCGCCGCAAAAATTCTTGTTTTTCTTTGTCCGTCAAAAGCAGATTGCCGTCGTCGTTCGGCATGCTGCCGAAGACGATCGGCGGCGCATCGCCGAACGGAGTCGCGCGCGGTTCCACCAAAATATCCGGCGCGTCCGACAGATAGCCGTTGATGTTTTTGGCGGCGATCGGGCGCGGTTTTCCGTCGTCGTCGTAGTCATAAATTTTCTTTCGCCGCGCGCCGAACGCCGCGAACCCGATAATCACGACGCTGACCGCCGCGCTGTTGCCCGCTTCGTTGTTCCAAACAAAAGAACGGTGCGCGAAATGAATGCGAATGTTCTCCTCCGCCAGCAATTTCCACAGCGCGGCGACCTGCTCGCCCTGCGTAATGGAATTCGTGGAGACGAACGCGCACTTAATTTTCGCGCCGCGAATGTAGCGCGCCGCCTTCATATACCACGCGGCGACATAATCCAAATTACCCGCCCCCGGCGCGTCGCCGAAGACGAGATCCATGTCCGCCCGCTGTTTCTCTTTGCGAAACTGTCTGCCGACGAACGGCGGATTGCCGAAAATGTACGACATTCTTTCGGGCGCGGTAATGCACTTCGCCCAGTCAAGTTCCAGCGCGTTGCGCGTTTTGATCGTCGCCTCTTTCAGCAGCGGAATGCTCGGAATTTTCGGGCCGCCCGCCTCGCGAAATTCGCGGTTCATTTGGTCGTTGACGAGCCACATCGCGGTGCGCGCGATGCCGGCGGGAAAAGGATCCGACTCTATGCCGTAAAATTGTTCTATGCTCACGCGGACGATCTTGGCGTCGGCGTCTTCGGGAATTCCCAAGCGCAGCAAAACCGCCATTTCCAAGCGCCGCAGTTCGCGGTATGCGATAATTAAAAAATTGCCGCAACCGCAGGCGGGATCCAAAAACCGCAGATTCGCAATCTTGTCGTGAAACGCGCGCAGCTTCTTTTCGTCTTTGCCGGCGCGGTTCAGTTCGCGCTCCATCCCGTCCAAAAACAGCGGGCGGATGACTTTCATAATGTTTTCTTCGGAGGTGTAGTGCGCGCCAAACTTACGCCGCTCTTCGGAATCGCGCACCGTCTGAAACAGCGATCCGAAAATGTCCGGCGAAATGTTTTTCCAATCAAATTGGCACGCATCCAAAACGGCGGTGCGGGATTCCGCGTCAAAATAATGCGGCGCATCCGCGTCTTCAAACAGCCGCCCGTTGACATACGGAAACGCCCGCAGTCTGGCGGGCATTCTCTCGCTTCGTTCGTTCTCCCGCATATCCAGTACGCGAAACAACTCCGACAAAATCACGCCGAAATCCGTCCCGTCCGGGCGCGTATGCTCCTCCATATAACCGTGAAACATTTGGCGCGGAAAAATGCCGGTGTCCTCCGCGAACATGCAAAACAGCAGGCGCACCAGCAGACGGTCCATATTCGGCGGTTCGCGTTTTTCGCCGCGCCGCAGCTCGTCGTAAATCGCGCCCATCAGTTCGGCGGCGTCCCGGCTCGCCTTCAATTCCAGCGCGAATTGCGCGCGTTCCTTCTCTATGAAGAATTCGAACAACTCCGCGTTTTTCGGCAGCGCGGCGAGCGA
>JBPCXA010000051.1:0-6610 GCA_051008975.1 Gammaproteobacteria bacterium | reverse complement strand
CCCTTAAATTGAGAGTAGGCGCGAAAACGTTGTTCAGCGCGCGTACAACCGCCTTAAACGCGCGGTAAACGATAAAATTGATCTTTTTCATTCCCAACTCCCTTTCGTGGATAAAACGCCTCGCATTCGCCGCTCCCCGACGAACGCTCCTGCCCGCAAGTATAGCACGGAATTTCCGAAAAGTACCGTTTTTTTACTTTTTTTCGCGCCGCCGCCCGGATTTCGCCGCTCCGTCGCTGAATTCCACGCCGCCCCCGCCGAAAATCCACTTGTCCCGCAATTTTCGCCGCCCTTACCCGTCCCATTCCTGCGAAGGCAGGAATCTCCTCGCCGAAGGCGCAAATTGTAAAGATGTACAATTACCCGCCGCTTTGCGGCGGCGGAGATTCCTGCCTTCGCAGGAACGGGACGAAAAAAAATCCATTCCCGCGAACGCGGGAATCTCATTCGCCGAAGGCGAATCCGCCGTTTGCGCTTACGCGCAAGGAGATTCCGGCTTTCGCCGGAATGGCGGGTTCTTTTTGTCTTTGCGGACAATACCGAATTCGGCGGTATCCGAAAATATAAAATACCGCCATTCCTGCGAAAGTTTATCCTCGCGAACGCGGGGACCGGAATCTCTTTTATTTTTTGCCTCTGTTCGGGAGATTGTTGCGGAGCCAGACGGCGAAGACGAAAACCGCCACGGCGGCGGCGGCGATCCCCGAAAACCGCCACGGGAGCGCGTATCGCAAAGATAAAATTCCGATGCACGCCGCAATCCACGCCCGCGGATTATTCGGCAAAAATCGCGCCGCGACCGCCGCCGCCGCCAAGCCGAAAACCGCGGACGCCGAAACCGCCGCAAATTTGCCGTAGACGACGACCGTATAGCCCGCCCCGGCGCACATCGCCAGCGCGAGATTTAGCGGATGAAAAGTGCGCCAGAATTCGGCGGCGCCCCAAAACCACGACAACACGCCGAAAAGCGTAAACGCGAAAATCGCCAGCATTCCCGCGATGGAGCCGCCGATTACCGCGAATCCCGCCCATTCCGATTCGCCGAAAAACCACAGCGAAAATCCGCACAGCGCGAGCAGCTGCGCCAGCAGAACAGTGTCCGCCAGAAATCCGCCGACCCGCAAAACCGAATTCGCCGAATGCGGCGCGGCGGCGTTCATTTTGTTTCCGGCAAAATTTTTCCGAGCGGTTCGCCGCCGCAAATATGCACATGCAAATGCGCGACCTCCTGCCGGGCGTCCGCGCCGTGGTTGGAAATCAGGCGGTAGCCGCCCGTCTCCGCGCCCAGAATCCTCGCGGTTTCGCCGATGTCGCGGACATAGCCGGCGATTTCCGCGTCCGTCGCGCGCGCGCTGAAATCCGCGAACGAAACATACGCGCCCTTCGGAATCACCAGCGCATGCACCCGCGCCTGCGGGCGGACGTCGTAAAACGCCAGCGAATGTTCGCTTTCGTAAATTTTTTCGCACGGGATTTCGCCGCGCAAAATTTTGGCGAAAACATTGTTTTCGTCGTAAATGTCTTTCATCACCCCCCCCCTTCTTATTAAAAAATAAACCCGCGAACCGAAACCGTCAACCGCGCGGCGTCCGGCATTCCATATTGTCGATCAGCCGCGTTTTTCCCAAAAACGCCGCCGCCAGCAAAACTATCCGTCCGCCGCCCGGCGCGCCCAGAGTATCATAATCGCGCGCCTCCGCATATTCCACATTAAAACCGCCGCGCCGCAAACTTTCCGCCGCCGCCGCCGCTTCCGTTTTCGGCGGCGCGCCTTTGTCGATGTTTTCGGCGGCTTCGCGCAAAGTTCGCGGCAACAGCGGGGCGAGTTTTCGTTCGGCGGCGGAAAGATACACGTTGCGCGAACTATGCGCGAGACCGTCCGCCTCGCGCGCGGTTTCGCCCGCGACAATTTCTATCGGATACTGCAATTGCCGCGCCAGCAGGCGGACGATATGCAGCTGCTGGAAATCTTTTTTGCCGAACACCGCCGCCTTCGGACGGACGCAATTAAATAATTTGCACACCGCCAGCGAAACGCCGGCGAAAAATTCCGGTCGAAATTTTCCGCATAATTCTTCGGCGACCGGCGGCAGGGAAATATGCACCGTCTGATTCTCCGGATACAAACTGGCGGGCGCGAACACGACGTCGGCGAGCCCGCGCAGTTTTTCGCGGTCGGCGGAAAGATCGCGCGGATACGAATCAAAATCCTCGCCCGCGCCGAACTGTTTCGGATTCACATAAATGCTCGCCACATTCGCCGCCGCCAAATTTCGCGCCGTCCGTATCAAAGACAAATGCCCCTCGTGCAGCGCGCCCATCGTCGCCGTCAGCGCGACTTCGCGCCCGCCGACCAACTTTCGCAACTCCGCGACGTTTCCGGCGACCGGCGGCAGCATTTTCTTAAAACGCGTTTTCGGCGGCGGGAAAACTTCCGTCCTTCACCGCCCGCACATAGTTTCGTATCGCGTCCGCCACGCCGCCGCCGTCCATAAAATTGCGGACGAATCTCTTGCCGCCGCCGCCGCCGATTCCCAAAATATCGTGCATCACCAAAACCTGCCCGTCGCACGCCGCGCCGCTGCCGATGCCGATTGTCGGAATGGAAAGCGCGGCGGTGATTTTTTCCGCCAGCGCCGCCGGAATCAATTCCAGCACGATCATGCAGGCGCCCGCCGCCCGCATCGCGTCCGCGTCCGCCGCGACCCGCGCCGCGTCTTCGTCGCGCCCCTGCACTTTGTAGCCGCCCTGCAGCCGCGCCCATTGCGGCATCAGCCCGGCGTGCGCGCACACCGGGACGCCGCGGGCGGCGAGAAACTCCGCCGTTTCGGAAAATAAAACGCCGCCCTCCATCTTCACCATCGTCGCCCCCGCCGCCATCAATTTCGCGGCGTTCGCAAAGGCGCGGCGCGGCGATTCCTGAAACGCGCCGAACGGCATGTCGCCGATAATCACCGCCTCCGGCGCGCCGGCGCGCGCGCAGCGGACATGATACGCCGTTTCCGAAACCCGCACCGCCAAAGTATCCGCCGCGCCCTGCACAACCATCCCCAGCGAATCGCCGACCAAAATCGCGTCCACCCCGCACTGGTGCGCCAAACGCGCGAACGCGGCGTCGTACGCCGTCAGCACGGCGATTTTCTCGCCGCCCGCCTTCATTTCCAGCAATTTCGCCAACGCCGAATGCCGCATCGCCGCCCATTTTACCCCATAACAAAAAATTCCGCCCGCCCGCCGCCTCCCATTCCCGCCTCATTTTCCCAATTCCCCCCCCGTCCCATTCCTGCGAAGGCAGGAATCTCCGCGCCGAAAGGCGCAAACTGTCGCCGAAGGCGTACAATTACCCGCCGTTTTGCGGTGGCGGAGAAGGAATGAGATTCCGGCTTTCGCCGGAATGGCGGTTTTTTTTATATTTTCGGATACCGCCAAGCTCGGTATTGTCCGCAAAACCAAAAAGCACCGCCATTCCGGCGAAAGCCGGAATCTCCGCGCCGAAGGCGCAATTTTGAGAAAATTCCGCAAAAATTCGCCTTCGAAAAAAAATCGCAAAAAAAGTTGAAAATGCGGATTTTTTCTCCCGTTCTCTGATACAATCCAATTTTTGCCGCATTTTAAGGAGAGTTCCGATGAAAATTTCTACCCCCCCCCCCCCTTGTCCACGTTGATTCCGCGAATTTTTCGCGTTTTCGCCGTGCTGTTGGCGGCGGGATTTTTCGTGTCGGCGAACGCGCAGGAGGCGCAAATGTCCGTATTCGCCCGGACAAGCGGAAGCATAAATATCTTGGATGGTGTCAACGTCGTTCAAATTCCCGTAGATGCGTCGCAAAATCTCGCCGATTTTGCCGAGGATGTCGAGGACGAAAACGGCGGCCTCTTTCCGAACCATTCGCGTCCCGTAATCAGATTATTGAATGCGGACGGGACGCAGTTCGGCACGGCGGTTTCGCTGAATGCGGATAATCTGCCCGTTTTTGGATCTTCCGGACGCGTGGCGGCGGCGGGGGATCGGCTTGCTTTTGACCATAATCAATCTGACAGGATCTTGATGACCGTGCGCGTTTATGACGCCGACGCCGGCGCCGGCGTGAATCTGGCGATGGCGACCGTGATCGGCTTGTCGGCGGCGGTGGACGGCGTCAACTTTTTTCTCGCCACTATGAATTGGGAGACGACGACGACTCCCGCCGCGACGAATTTCGGTTATGCCGCCCCGCAGTGCGACAATGCGGCGGACATGTTCGCGGACGGCAACGGTTTAATATGCGAATTAGTTTGCACAGAACCGCAGGTGGAAAATACCGCCGGAACTATGTGCATGGATCCGCTGACCGATGCCGATTGCGAAGCGATGATGTCCGGTTCCGAACCGAACGACGACAGAAACGAATGCGTCTTCACCGCCGGATCTTGCAGCGGAATCGGCGGCGTCATAAACTCCGGAACGGACGGCTGCGATTTCACCGATGCTTCGTGCGGTGCGTTTGTGCCGGGAATGGGGGCGAACGCCGCCGCCGACGGCTGCGCTTTCACCTCCGAATCGTGTATGGCGTTGACGCCGCCCGGCGCCGATGTCAATTCCGCCGCCGACGGCTGTGAATATACTTCCGAATCGTGTATGGCGTTGATGCCGCCCGGCGCCGATGTCAATTCCGCCGCCGACGGCTGCGAGTATACCGCCGATTCCTGCAATATGGCGATGGAGGGTTCTACCGCGAACACCGCCGGCGACGACTGCACTTATACCGCCGAATCCTGCAGCGGTGCGATAGACGGGGCGACCGTAAACAACGACGGAGACGACTGCACTTTTACCGACGCCTCGTGCGATGTGGCGGCGGCGGGAACGGCGGCGAACGACGATAATACCGGCTGCCTGTTTACCGACGCCGCCTGCGCAATGTTAATGGCCGGTTCGGTGGCGGGCGACGGACGCTGCGAATGCCCCGTCGATTCGGTGATGCTTGAAGGCGAGATGTACTGCGCAAATTTCGCCGCCCCGGTCAGCAGTTTGTATACGACGGACAACTGCACGGGCGCGAACGCCGGAAATTGGACGGTCGCGTACGAATTGGATTCTTCCGCCACTCCGGCGGAAGTTGTCGCCGAGTTGTGCGCGATTCCGTACGAAAGACCCGCCGATTCCGCTTCTTCGGCGGGAGGCGGTTTGGTGCCGCTGCAGATTCGGACGGGCGACAACAATAACTGCGTAATACGCGCGAACGGCGGTGCCACCGCCGCCGCCGCCGATCCGCTTTGCGGCGGCGATTCGGGATTGTTCGCCAACAGGGGATTTCCGATCAAGCCGCCGACGGGATTTGACGCAAGTACGGATCGGCTGACGGTTGACCCCACGGGCGCAGTTTCGTTTGGCGGAGATCCCGTCCCCCAATTTGTACCCGCTACCGGCGGCGGTAGCGTCAGTACTACGGTCGTTGCGTCTGCGCCCGCCAGCAAGAAGAGCGGTCAGCATGCGCTCGGCGTCGGCGTGGGTTTGGGCGTTCTCGTGTACTTGTACTCGTGGCATTACTACGACGGCGACATCGGCGGACTGTTTAACTTCTCGCCGGACTACGGATATTCCGTGACCGAAAGCGGCTATTCCTACCGCTACGGCGGGCGTTTGGATTTCCGCAACGACGACCTGCATTTATATTGGAAAGCCGGGCAGGCGAATTCCAACGGCGACTTCGGCGATTTTCGTTATGAAAGCGGCGGCGAATACACCGCCGATTTTTGGACGGCGTCGTTTTCGGAGGTCGTGCGGAGCGAGGAATCGGATTACGATTTTTCGTTGTCGGCGGATTATCGGGGCGGAATTTGGCGTGTATCGCCGACGTACCGATTGCGTCATTCGCGTTATGCGGAGCAAGAATCGGAGACGGCGAATTCGTTGAATTTGGAGGGCGTCCTCCGCTACAATCGCTGGACGATTTCGCCCTCGGCGGGATTCAATTGGGAATCGGCGGACGAATTCGGCGACAACGCCCGATTCAATTTGTCGGCGGTGCGGCGGTTTTAAGGGAAGATTCCTGCTACGCAGGAAAGAGATTCCGGCTTTCGCCGGAATGGCGTATTTTAATTAAGAGGTTAAAAGCACCGCCATTCCGGCGAAAGCCGGAATCTCTTTGTTCACTTTGATTTTTCGCATTAACCCCCTGTCCTATTCCTGCGAAAGTAGGAATCTATACGCCGAAGGCGGTAATTGTAAAGAGGTACAATTTCCCGCCGCTATGCGGCGGCGGAGATTCCTGCCTTCGCAGGAATGGGACGGGGGATGAACGCGGAAATTTGCAGGGCTATTTGCGGGCGGGGGGTTTTTCCGGGGATTTTTTGCCGCCGCCGTCCGGCTTTTTCGCGTCCGACGTCTTCGCGGAATCCGGCTTTTCCGATTTTTCCGCCTTTTCCGTTCCGGTCTTGTCGTTGCCGGATTTCTCCTTTTGCGCGTCTTCTTTTTTGCCGCCCTTCTCCTCGCCGGGCTTCGGTTTGTTTTTGAAGTCGGTCGCATACCAGCCGCCGCCCTTCAAATGAAACGCGGAGGCGGAAATCAGCCGCGCGAACGAACGCCGTCCGCATTGCGGGCATTTTTTTACGCGCGGCGCGGAGATGGAAT
>JBPCXA010000050.1:0-8648 GCA_051008975.1 Gammaproteobacteria bacterium | reverse complement strand
GTGATGTGGCCATTTGGGCTGCCGAGCTTCACCACCGTGGCCACCAAATCAAATCCGATCTGGAGAAGCGATCCGCCGCTCGGCGTAATCGCCGGTCCCGCAAATGGTATCGGCGACCGAAGTTTCGCTACCTGCCGAAAGGCGCCAAGAACGGTTACAGCTTCGGTCGTGCCGACGGTTGGCTGCCGCCCTCGCTGATGTCGCGCGTCTACAATGTTGAGACGTGGGCGAAGCGCCTCATGCACTTCATGCCCATCAGCTCAATTGCCGTCGAAACGGTGCGATTCGACACACAGAAGCTCTGTAATCCGGAAATCAAGGGTGTGGAATATCAGCAGGGCACGCTCTGGGGTTACGAAGTGCGTGAGTACGTACTTCAGAAGTGGAGGCACGAATGCGCCTACTGCGGCGCGAAGGACTGCCCGCTGGAAGTTGAGCACATTGTGGCGAAGTCCAGAGGGGGATCGAATGCGGTTTCGAACCTGACGCTATCGTGCGTGCCGTGCAACCAGGCCAAAGACAACCGGCCGGTTGATGAGTTCTTGAGGCGCAAACCTGACCGGCTAGCGCATATCCAGAAGCACCGCCTGGCACCACTTCGTGACGCAGCGGCGGTCAATGCCATCCGTTACGCCATCGGCGATAAGCTCAAGGCGTTGGGGCTTCCAGTGACGTTCTGGAGCGGTGGGCGGACGAAGTGGAATCGAACACAGCAAGGCTACGAGAAAACGCATTGGCTCGATGCGGCATGCGTCGGTGACCGCGGTAATAACGTATCGCTTGAAGTCACTCAGCCACTCAGCATCACTGCGGCCGGTCACGGTACGCGGCAGAAGGTGACCATGAACAAGCACGGGTTTCCACGCTCGGCGCCACGCGCCAGGGCGAAACGGGTGCACAACTTTCAGGTCGGAGACTACGTGACGCTGTGCCAACCCTCGGGGAAATACCGCGGAATCCATCGAGGGTATCTCGTGAGCGTACGGGCTCGAGGTGACTTCGACATACGCACAAAGGCGGGGCTCAAGATCACGGCGCCACACCACCGGTATACCCAAATCCATCGAGACGACGGTTACCGCTATCCTTAAGCCAACGTCGAGAACAGATGGGGACAGACCGTCGCATGTCCACCTCGGCTTGCGAGCACAACGCCTAGCGTCGAAGCGGACACTCGCGAACGCTCCGATAGGACTCTTCGGCGACGGGGTGTCCGTGAATCCATTCACTCAATCAGGGAACTTTAGCCATAGCGGTCAAGTCCTTAGAGGAATTATACTTATCACCTCAAGCCGACCAAATTCGGGGAACCAAACTAAAGTGCCCAAAAAACGAAAACAATCCTCCATCTCATCTGTCGTTATCGTGCACGATGCACCACTTACCCGCCTTGGTATTAGAACTGCCTGCGAAAAACACGGGATTGCAATTGAGGGAGAGGGGAAATCGATAAAAGATGGTCTGAAACAGTTTCTAAGAAAAAAAACCGCCACCATCATTTTGGAATTGCTATGCGAAACCGATCACGGCGCTCCTCTATTATGGCCAATCGATACGGTACTAGAAACCCAGGGTAACGCGAAGATTCTACTTTTCTCCAGGTACAACAACATCGGAATTATCAAAGACTTATACGACCGAGGGATCCGGGGCTATTTGCCTCACTCTGTAGACACTACGACTTTATGCAAAGCACTGGACACTATTTCTTCAGGAACTAAATTCTACCTCCCGGGGATCGCAGAAAAACTGTTACAGTATGATCACACTCAAGAACCAGGGGATAACGATCCATCAGAAGCTCTACCGCAAGCATTGCTAGACGTCTTTCTCTTATCAATACAGGGCCATGACACGAAGAACATCGCGAACAAATTGAATATTCACCCCAAATCAGTTCACAACCGTAGAGCCGAAATTAATGTGCGTCTTGGAGGCGTCGATCGCTACACCTGGCCATGGATTGCACGAAAATACGGACTCATTCCGCTCAAAGAGTGGGGACTCTAAACCTGGTTGATCAACCAGGTTCATTCGTTGAACTCATGTGGTTGAATAATGTCGCGCGGACACCACACAAATGAGGAACAACGATGATGTCCAACTTCCAGTCGGTCAATATTCGCTGCGCACCGGGAGCGGAAGAAGAACTTAATCGAGTTCTATCGAATTTTCTCACCAGCGAGGATCGAATTTGGACGGTCACCACCGGTACGAACAAATCGATCGACGTAACCTTCACTCATAACGGAGGACAACCGCTTTATTTCTATGCAAAAGCATGCCGGCAGCTCGATGAGGAAAATGAAATGCTCGTGAATATCGCAGAAAAAGGTCTCACTTTAACGTATTGGTGATAAAAAAGAACGAGGGGGGGATATTTGATGGTTAGAAATTTTTCAAATCTAGTCGAAGATCTAACAAACTCCATAACAGTAAAAGACATTCGACAAATAATTGTCGAATACTGCGAAGACATGGAGTTTGAACATTTCGTCATCGCTGCTATCCTCCCACTCAATTCTTTTTCCAAACCACAACTTGTCCACATTGGAGCTTTTCCTCCAGAATGGTTTACGCGTTACCAAACTTCCGGCTATCTCGAAATCGATCCAATTGTGTCCTACGCGGTAAAATATCTAGCCCCGCGTACATGGACGGATGCCTGGAGGATTGCCAGCAATCCAGAACAATTTCAAAACGAGGAGATCCTCTTCAGAGAGGCAGCTGAATACGGACTAGCGTCTGGCATAATTGTACCTACCCGAAGCGACCATGGTCCTGGGATTACGAGTTTTGCAACACAGAAACAAAATCCACATACGGACAAACAACTCATCGCTGCAATCCCACATAGCACCGTACTAGCCACCTACGCACACGAAGCGATGCGCCGAGTATTTGCGACGACGGAAATTCCACTCGCTGACTTAACTCAACGAGAAAAAGAAACGTTAACCTGGGCCGCTGAAGGTAAAACTGCGCCGGAAATCGGATTGATCCTAAACGTCTCAGATCGTACTGCATCATTCCACCTCAACAATGCAACGAGAAAACTCCGCGCGTCAAATAGAATTCAAGCCTGTGCTCGAGCCGTTGCCCTAGGCGTCATCACTCCAGCAAGAATATGGACGTCCTGATGATCGAATGCTTCTGCACTATCGTTGCCAACGAAGATGGAACATTGACGTTACAATGCGCGCGAAAAGACCAAATCGGTCGACGATGTCATATCGAAATAAATGCAGAAGGCATTCAGATTATGCATTGCGATCTTAGAAAGCATCCACGAAAAGGGCAACGACCAGCATTCGGATACCACAGACCGCCTGTAAAAATAGCGCCAAGAAATTAGCCAAAGCTCCTATTGCGATTCGAACGCCGCATCCAAATCCGGGCCTTGTTTCTTATCGCTTTCTGTCAGGTTTGGCCCGAACACAGGCACGCACTGGCGTGGCACTAGAGGCCAACCATTGCCGTCGTAGCCATAGGGGATATTGAGCCGATCGAGTGCTCTTATCATCGCACGCGCTTTTTTCCGACACGTCAGCCGCTCAAGTTCGGAACGCGTGAGAAATGGATCGCTCCCCCCCACTTTGTTAACCTAACTAAGCTCTACTGGCACAGCAAACTTGTATCCTATTCCCCTAACAGTTTTAATGACGGAAGGCGTCACTTTCTTTCTCACCTTTCCGACCAGAACATCGATACTACGATCGCCTTGACGCCAAGTACGACCAGTCACTGCCAAAAGCAATTCTTCTCGACTTATCGCTTGATTAGATCTCGTAATCAATGTACGCATAAGATCAAACTGGTGCATTGTTAAATGCACCAGTTTGCCGTTTGGCGAATAGAGTTCATGGGCCGAAAAATCTAGAACCCAACCAGAGAATCTGGCGGCTTTTGTCGGCTGTCTATCCATGAGCCTTTTAGCTAGTGCAAATCGAGCTCTATTCGCTATACCGACAAACGGTGGGACGATGTAATCGTCAACAAGTCCTGCAAATCTATCGACGTTATCCGGATTCGATATCATCACAATAATCGGAATATTTTCACCCGATGGCACGATGTTCCTTCTCATCATATCCTCGCACACCACTACGACATCAGCGTTTTGCGACAACGACCCGTCTGTAACTTGCGGCACCTCAATTCTTCCTTTTCTCAATTGTTCAACAACAGCATCCCGATTTTGTCCTCTACGACAGACAACAATCGCCTCCATAGCGGTCCCCCTCTCCTATCCAAAAAATCTCGAACCCGTTTATTTAGTAAAATCGTAAATCTTAGAAATGTCAAGACTACGTAATCTTTTCTTTTTCCGCTTCTACCACTGATCGATAAATACTAAGCATGTATTGATAAGCTTCGCTCATCGACGTCTTTGTCTCAGCACAATGCACGCGGAGCCAATCGTGATCATCAACAAAAACACTAATGCTAGTTTTTGTGGTGGGTCTTTCCGGTTCTTTTCTCGTCAGCGGCTTGAGTTCTTGTGGCGCAACTGATTGGACCATGCCAGGTGCTGAACTCACTTCTGTTTTGTTGGGCAAGTTCGCTCTGAGTTGCTCGATCACAGCAGCAGTCGACGTTTGCATTGCATTTTCAGTGTTTTTGCTGTTCTTACTCATGTTGTAGCAACCTCCTGATTGAGCAGAAGATTACTTGCAACGAAATGCCAAAGAGATTCGGCTTGCACACGAGCACCGTGATCTGGATGCTCTGTCTCAACAACCGTTTGTCCGACAACGAGTGCTTCCGCGTGCGCGGTCCGTAATGACAAAGAAGGTGCAATAAGTGGTGTGCCGCCAGCGGGCAGCTGAGCCAATTCGTGTACTGCGAGCTGAAGCGCGTCTTCTCCCTCTCTTGCTAGCCTGACCGGTCGTCCCTGAGTGACACAAAAAGCATAACGACGGACATGACGACACACTAAACCAGCGGTGTATACTGCTAACTCGATGTCATCTACATCCGGGCGCACCGGAATAATCACGGTATCTGCCAGTTCAGCAAGCGTATCGATACCAGTCAGTTTCGGAGGCGTATCGATAACCACTAAACTCGCGCCCGCAGATTTGAGTTCTTGCGCAACGTGACCAACCTCCCTTAATTGAGCGCTAGCCACCAAGAGGCGTCCACTGTCCTCTATGCCCTGTGCTATGCGTTTGCGATGCCACCGCAGAAGACTACCCTGCTCGTCGGTATCGACGAGGCATACCGGCGTCAACCCCGACGCCATAGCCGCAGCTCCAAGAATTCGGGTAACAGTCGATTTGCCGACACCACCTTTGTCGCATGTAACGACGATCGTGTACATCATTCACCCCCTGTTTCTGTGGAGATATCATGATGCGCGCGCACTTCGATATCGCGACATCTCGATATCTATCCTTGACCGTGGGTGGTCTGGTTCCCACCTTAAGCCCAAGGTGGAAACGTATAATCACCGACGGATTAATACGTTAGCGCACAAACATCAGGATGCGCGTTAACGTAGAGCTGTAGGATATTGTTTTTTTTGAAGCGAGTCTAGTAGGGCCGGGACCTCCAACTCATAGCCTTGACCAGCGAGACACCGGTAAAAACCTTGGTGGTTTTGTGTCGCGCAAAAGAACCAAATAGCTTGCTGCTCAGTCGGCTCTAATCGCAGTAGTGGAGGTTTTGGTGGGGAAGGGCAGGGGAGGGTGGCCGAATCAGAAAATGGAGTGTCGTGGAAAATTGGCCCATCAGTGGTGGCTGGCCCAAGTAACAATAAGGAAATGGACAGACATCAAGGCTCGTGGTGGTGCCGGCGTCGATAATCTCCCTTCCCTTTCCCTTTCTTCCCCTTTTTCTTCTTTCCTTTACCCTTGTGACCTAATTTACCCTTGCCGTTATTATGGCCATTATCCGATGAATCTCGTTGGTCATCCTCCATCGTTCCATCTCCAGGGGGACCAGCATCAGAGCCGGGACCAGACGCGGATCCGGGAGGGGGACTGGAGACGGAGCGGTTCGGTGGACCGCTACCACTATCACGCCCGGACCCAAGCGGGCCATCGCCTCGGGTTGCATATGAACGGCGAGGGGAGGGCGCTGGCTTACGTTTTAAGAAGGCGACGACGCTCGCCCAGAAGCCGACCGGCTCGGCTTCTTCGATAAGCTTCCCAGACGGTGCCTGGGGACCATCTACGCGATCGGACTCACCTGTATCACCTGTAGCTTGGGATCGAAGCTTCCAATCCTCCAGGGTCTCTGACGACGTCTTATCCTGATCCTCTGAACCGATGTTTCCCGTGGAACCGGCCATCGGAACAATACCGGGGAGCACAATATTCCCAGCGCATAAACTGCAATCTGGTGACATAGCCAGCTCCAATCCTGGGTTATGCAAGGGCACAGAATCGGCTACGGCAGGACCGATATTCGTCGCCCAATCGTCAAAACATTCACATATCGCATTGTGTAGCGTGTCCTCCATGCACAACCTGTGCCAATACGCTACGTTCCCGCGCAGTGCTTTTTGACAGTTCTGAAGTGGATGTTCCGGAATGTGAATAATTGCGAACACGTTATCGGAGACGTCATTGCAAATGCTGCAGTCACATGAGCCGATATCTGGAGGTTCCTCGCCGCTCGTAGCGATGCCAGTGCCTGCGAGAAAGAGCAAGATAGCCCAGGCTAAGAAACGAGTGACACTGATGACTACTCCCACCGCTAAGCACCAAATGCTGTAGCGGGGGTTTCCCCCCTCACGGGAAGGAGTTCCTGGTTCGCCGAGCCCTGCGACAAAGGCATTCGCCCGTGTCGGCTGACATTGCTCTCCCCAGGCTTCACGTCGGGGCGCCCACCCCTAGACTGTTCGGCCATCACAATCTCCCCTGCACGGAGCAGGCGTTGGCTTCGTACCCGCAAGCTTGGCAGACAAACCGTGACTGACTGACGCGGTTGTCCGGGTGAGTGTAACCGTGTTTGAGTGAATGGATTCACGAAGACCCCGTCGCCGAAGAATCATATCGGAGCGTCTGCGGGCGCCAGCTTCGACGCTAGGCGTTGTGCTCGCAGTGAGGTGGACGTGCGACGGCTTATAGCCATCTGTTCTCGACGTTGGCTCAGGCATATCGATATCCGTCGTCTCGATGTCGTCGGGTGTAGCGATGGTGCGGCGCCGTGATCTTGAGTCCGCACCGTGTACGGAGGTCGAAGTCACCGCGGGCACGCACACTGACCAGGTGCCCCTGGTGCACACCACGGTATTTGCCCGCCGGCTGGCACAGCGTCACGTAGTCTCCGACCTGAAAATCATGGACTCGCTTTGCTCTCGCTCGCGCCGCCGAGCGCGGAAAGCCGTGCTTGTTCATCGTCACCCTCTGACGCGTGCCGTGACCGGCGGCGCGGATCTGAAGCGGCCGCGTGGTCTCGAGTGCCACATTATCCCCGCGGTCCCCGACACAGGCCGCATCGAGCCAATGGGCCTTATCGTAGCCCTGGCTCGTGCGATTGAATTTTGTGCGCCCGCCGGACCAGAAGCTGACTGGCAGTTCGAGCGCTTTGAGGCGGTCGCCGATAGCGTAGCGGGTGGCATTCACCGCGGCGGCATCGCGCAGCGGTGCGAGTCGTTGCTTTTGGATACGCGCTAGACGCTCCGGTTTGCGCTTGAGAAAGACCTCAATCGGCAGGTTGTCCTTGGCCTTGTTGCACGGCACGCACGCGAGGGTGAGGTTCGAGACGGCATCGGAGCCGCCGCAGGACTTGGCCAGGATGTGCTCGAGCTCTAACGGGCAGTTTTGGGCGCCGCAGTACGCGCACTCGTGCCCCCACTTACGCAGCACGTATTCACGCACCTCGGTGCCGAAGAGCGTGCCGTGCTGATACTCGACCCCGGCGATCTCCGGATTGCGGAGCTTTTGCATGTCGAAGCGCACCGTCTCCACCGCTATCGACGTGATCGGCATCCACCGCATGAGGCGCTTCGCCCACGTCTCAACGTTATAGACGCGCGACATCAGTGAAGGAGGCAACCACCCGTCAGCACGGCCAAAACTGTAGCCATTGGCGCCCTTCGGCAGGTAGCGAAACTTCGGTCGACGGTACCACTTACGGGACCGACGGTTGCGCCGTGCCGCGGCTCGTTTCTCTAAGTCAGATGTGATCTGGTGCCCACGGTGATGGATTTCGCCGGCCCAAATGACGACATCGCCGCGGGCGTAGGTCGCGACGACAGCGATACCGGTGGTCTTCGAACCGGGGTCTAGTCTGATTTCAAGGGGACATGGGGTCGGATTCTCCACGGTGTGAACAAGTTGAATGGTGTACGGCGCGTGATAGACACGTTTGGCCTTGCCGGCGTCTCGAAGACGTCGAGCACGCTTCGCCGTGCACGGCGCCAAGCGTTGGCCGGCGGCGTCAATCACGCACACGCGATTAGTCATTGGCTTTCGCCACCCGACCGAAGTCGAGGTAAAGGTCGCCACGCACATCTGTTATCCAAGCTTCACGGCACGTCCCGTTGCCTCGACCAACCGTGATGTTTAACCGTAAACGACGTGCACGCGCACTGGCGGAGGCATGCCCACACGTCATGACTTGGATAACTACTGCTCCATAGGAGCGTGCTGCCTGAGTCAATCGATAACTGTGATGCAGGGAAAGCATTTCATTTA
>JBPCXA010000049.1:0-5216 GCA_051008975.1 Gammaproteobacteria bacterium | reverse complement strand
AAAGTTTGCGCTTCGGCGGCTTCGTTGTCCGGCACGCCGTCTTTCCAGCCGTCTTTCCATTCTTCCGCGAATTCGCGCGCGCGGTCGCGAATTTCGTCCCATTCGATGCCGCCGCTCAAAATGGCGGATTGGCGCGGGCGAAACAAGCGGGCGGCGGATTTGCGTTTTTGCGACATTGCGGGAATTATACCCTTTTGCCGCCGCCCGTCCGCTTGATATTTTCGCGGCGTCTGCTATACTTCGCGGAATTCAGAGGATTCGCGGGGGGATGACGATGAAAAAAATCGCGTTTGTCGGGCTGGGAAATATGGGGCTGCCGATGGCCGGCAATCTCGCCAAAAAGTACCGCCCTATTCTGGAATGTTTTGACATTCGGCGGGCGGCGCGTACGCGCGCGGCGGCGGCGGGACTGCCGGTCGCCGAAACCGCCGTCCGCGCCGTCCGAAACGCCGACCGCGTCATTACGATGCTCCCCGCCGGGGCGCATGTCCGCGCGTTTTATCGCGTCGCGGCGGCGGAAATGCAAGACGAAACCGGCGGCGGAATCGGTTTTAACAAAAACGCTATTTTGTTGGACTGCAGCACCACTTCGCCCGAAGAGGCGCGGGAAACGGCGGCGACGGCGGCGCGATTCGGCGCGCGATTTTTGGACGCCCCGGTCTCCGGAGGAATCGGCGGCGCGAAAGCCGGTTCTTTGAGTTTTCTCGTCGGCGGCGACAAAAAAGATTTCGCGCAAGTCCGTCCGCTGCTGGGCGCGATGGGCGCGAACATTTTTCACGCCGGCGACATCGGCGACGGACAGGCGGCGAAACTCTGCAACAATATGATGCTTTCGGTGCAGATGATCGGCGTCTGCGAGGCGCTCGCGCTGGGGCAAAAAATGCGCCTGGACGGCGGCACGCTCTCCGAAATTATGCGCAAAAGCAGCGGCGGCAACTGGGTTCTGGAAACCTACAATCCGCTGCCGGGCGTTATGCCGCACGCGCCCGCCGCCCGAAACTATCGGGGCGGATTTCTCACCGACTTGATGGTAAAAGATTCCGATTTGGCGATGCGCGCGGCGGAAAACGCGAAAGCCCTAACGCCGCTGGGCGCGGCGGCGAATCAACTGTACCGCCTGCATCAAAACTCCGGCAACGGCGGGCTGGATTTCAGCAGCATTCTCAAAATGTTCGCCGAAACCGGACGCCCTCCCGCCCGCCGGAAAAAACGCGAAAACGAATAAACGCCGGATTTCGCAATTTGCAGATTCGCGGATTTTGCGGTATACTTCCGGCGGTTCATTATCGTATCGGCGGAGAATTTCCATGAGTAATCCTTTCGAACAGTGCAAAAAAACATTCGCGGCGGGCGGCGGCGAAAAGTCGTTCTATTCCCTTCCCGAATTGCAAAAAATGACCGGCGTGAACATCGCGCGTCTGCCGGTGTGTCTGCGGGTGATTTTGGAATCGCTGCTGCGCAACTGCGATGGCGAAAAAATCACCGAGGCGCATGTCCGCGCGCTCGCGAACTGGCGGGCGGACGGCGCGCGCGATTCCGAAGTGCCGTTCGTCGTCGCGCGCGTGGTGCTGCAGGATTTTACCGGCGTACCGCTGCTCGCCGACCTGGCGGCGATGCGCGACGAGGCGGCGCGGCGCGGCAAATCCGCGAAACAAATTGAACCGCTGGTGCCGGTGGATCTCGTCGTCGATCATTCCATTCAAGTGGATCATTACGGTTCCGCGGAGGCGATGCGCTTGAATATGGAGATTGAATTCGCGCGCAACCGCGAACGCTACGCCTTTCTTAAATGGGGCACCGGCGCGTTCCAAACTTTCAAGGTTGTCCCGCCCGGCGCGGGCATTGTCCATCAGATCAATTTGGAACATCTCGCGCGGGTGGTGGCGGAAACGGACGGCGTCTGCCATCCCGATACGCTGGTCGGCACCGATTCGCACACCACGATGATTAACGGAGTCGGCGTCGTCGGCTGGGGGGTCGGCGGCATAGAGGCGGAAGCCGCGATGCTGGGACAGCCGGTGTATATGCTGGAACCGGACGTCGTCGGGGTGCATCTGACCGGCGCGCTCCGCCCCGGCGTCACCGCCACCGATATGGTTCTGACGATCACCGAAATGCTGCGGAATGCCGGCGTCGTCGGAAAATTCGTGGAGTTTTTCGGGGAAGGCGCGCGCACGCTTTCCGTTCCCGACCGCGCGACAATCGGCAATATGGCGCCCGAATACGGCGCGACGATGGGATTTTTTCCCGCGGACGAAAAGACGATCGTCTATTTGCGCTCCACCGGCCGCGACGAATCTTTGCTGCAGACCGTGGAGGCGTATTATCGCGCGCAAAATATGTTCGGAATTTCCGGCGAGGGCGAATGCGATTATTCGCGGATATTGACGGCGGACTTGTCGGCGGTGGAGCCGTCCGTCGCCGGACCGCGCCGTCCGCAAGACCGCATTCCGCTGCGTCTGTTGAAACAAAAATTTACGGAGTTATTTTCCGCCCCGGCGGAATCGGGCGGCTACGGCAAAAAACCGGAAGCGCTTTCCGCCCGCCATCCGTCCGGCAAAGCGGACGAAGACATCGGCGACGGCGATATTCTTATCGCCGCGATTACTTCCTGCACAAATACTTCCAATCCCGGCGTGTTGCTGGCGGCGGGATTGCTGGCGCAAAAGGCGGCGGCGCGCGGACTTCGCCCGCCGGCGCGGGTTAAAACTTCGCTGGCGCCCGGCTCGCGGGTGGTCACCGATTATTTGCAAAAATCGGGCCTGCTGCGGTCGCTGGAAGAAATCGGATTCCACCAGGTCGGCTACGGCTGCACGACCTGCATCGGCAACTCCGGCCCGCTGGACGCGGAATACGAAAAGGCGATCGCCGAAAACGATCTTGTCGGAGTCGCGGTGTTGTCCGGCAACCGCAACTTTGAGGCGCGCGTTCACCAAAACATTCGCGCGAATTTTTTGATGAGTCCGCCGCTGGTCGTCGCCTTCGCCCTCGCCGGGCGAATTGACGTGGATATGCAAAACGAGCCGCTGGGCGAGGACAAAAACGGCGCGCCGGTGTACCTGAAAGAAATATGGCCGTCCGGGGACGAAATCGCCGCGATGATGCGCCACGCCGTGGATCCGCAAAATTTTAACGCGCGCTATGCCGCCGGTTTCGAGCGGGAGTTGCCGCTGTGGAGCGACATTTCCGGCGGCGAAGGCGCGCAATACGAATGGCGGGACGATTCCACGTATATCCGGATGCCGCCGTTTTTGGCGCGGGAGGACGCCCGTCCGCCGATTGTCGGCGCGCGCGCTTTGGCGATTTTGGGCGATTCGGTCACCACCGACCATATCAGCCCGGCGGGGGCGATAAAACCGTCTTCGCCGGCGGGCGGCTATTTGCGCGAAAACGGCGTCAAGGTCGCGGATTATAATTCCTACGGCTCGCGGCGCGGCAATCACGAAGTGATGATGCGCGGCACTTTCGCCAATGTGCGCATCCGCAATCTGATGACGCCCGGCGTGGAGGGCGGCATTACGATGCATCAGCCGGACGGCGGACAAATGGCGATTTTTGACGCCGCGATGCGATATGCGCAAACGCAAACGCCGCTTGTCATTTTCGCCGGACGCGAATACGGCACCGGCTCGTCGCGCGACTGGGCGGCGAAGGGATCGCGCCTTTTGGGCGTCCGCGCGGTCGTCGCGCAAAGTTATGAGCGCATTCACCGCAGCAATCTGGCGGGAATGGGCGTTTTGCCGTGCCAGTTTATGGAGGGCGATTCGGCGGAATCTTTGCGCTTGCGCGGCGACGAAACTTTTGATATTTTGGACGCGGACGGCGAAATTACGCCGCGCCAGCGGGCGCGTCTGCGCATTCATCGCGCGGACGGCGCGACCGACATCGTCGATTTGCTGGTGCGCGTAGACACGCCGACCGAATGCGAATATTTCGCCAAGGGCGGAATTTTGCCGTTCGTTTTGGATCAAATCACCGCGTAATCCGACACCGCCGCCGCCTATTCCTTCCCCTCCGTCCCATTCCTGCGAAGGCAGGAATCTCCGGCGCCGAAGGCGCGAAATTTCCCGCCGCTTTGCGGCGGCGGAGAGCAGGAATGAGATTCCGGCTTTCGCCGGAATGGCGGTTTTTTTATATTTTCGGATACTGCCAAATTCGGTATTGTCCGAAAAGACAAAAAGAACCCGCCATTCCGGCGAAAGCCGGAATCTCTTTAATCCCATTCCTGCGAAGGCAGGAATCTCATCGCCGTAGGCGCAAACTGTCGCCGAAGGCGGTACAATTTCCCGCCGCTTCGCGGCGAATCGGCGAATGAGATTCCGGCTTTCGCCGGAATGGCGGCACTTTTAATCCCTTAATTAAAATACACCATTCCGGCGAAAGCCGGAATCTCCGCGCCGAAGGCGCGAAATTTCCCGCCACCGCCCATTTCCGCCTCTTTGTCCCATTCCCGCGAAATCAAGGAAAAGAGACCGTCCCATGCCCCCCCGTCCCATTCCTGCGAAGGCAGGAATCTCATCGCCGAAGGCGCTAATTGTCGCCGTAGGTGTTTACAATTTCCCGCCGCTTTGCGGCGGCGTAGATTCCTGCCTTCGCAGGAATGGGACGGTGGGGGAGGCGAAAATTGCGGGGTAGGCGGAATTCGGCAGCGGGCGGCGGCGAAATCGGCGGCGGAGCGGAAAATTCGCGTTGTCCGCCGCAAATTCCGCCCGTCCGCCACAAAATCGGACAAAAAAACCACAGCGGATGCGCATTTTTGCGAATTATTTGCACTTTTTTTGCATCGGGGCGAAAAAAATGGTACCGCCGGGCGATTCCGTGCTAAAATTGCGAAAGCGTCCGTGGGGGCGCGATATTGACATTAACGGGAGTATTCCGATGAAAAAGATCAATTTGGTCGTTTGCCGCGCGTTTCGGGCGGTTGTACGCGCGCTGTGCAACGTTTTAACGCCTACCCTCAATTTTAAGGGGGGGGGGGGGCAGGAATATAAAAACGCGCCGTACGGCGTTGTACGGCGGCGGTTTTTTCTTTCTTTTGCGGGCGTTTTGTTCGCGGCGGCGATTCCCGCCAATGCCGCCCCGCTGACAGGATTCTGCGAGCCCGACGGGTTTAATGTTCATAACAGCGGGAATCTTTGCAGTATTGGCGAAGCCATATCAGTTGAGAATCCTCCTTCGCATAGCGGCGATGCGCCGATGATTATAGCGGGGGCGTT
>JBPCXA010000048.1:0-19724 GCA_051008975.1 Gammaproteobacteria bacterium | reverse complement strand
CGCGTCCATCGCGTCCCCGGTCAGCAGCATTTTCATCGCGCGTTTGCGTCCGATGTTGCGCGAAAGCGGCACCATCGGCGTGGAGCAAAACAGTCCGATATGTACGCCGGGCGTGGCGAATTTGGCGTCTTCGGACGCGACCGCCAGATCGCACGCCGCGACCAATTGGCATCCGGCGGCGGTGGCGATTCCCTGCACGGCGGCGATGACCGGCTGCGGCGCGCGGGTGATGGACAGCATCATTTCCGAGCAGCGGTTGAATAAATCGCGGTATTCGGCGAGACCGTTTTTGGCGCGCACCTCGCGCAAATCGTGTCCGGCGCAAAACGCCGGTCCTTCGGCGGCGACAATCAACGCGCGCACCGAAGAATCGCGGGACGCCTCCGCAATCGCGTTATGCAGCGCGGCGATTAATTCGTCGGAAAGGGCGTTGCGGCTTTGCGGGCGGTTGAGCGATAAAATGCGCGCGCCGTCGCGGTCGGTTTTCGTCAATACTGCGGCGCGGTCGGCGACGGTCATTTTGCGATTATAAACGATTTTTCGGCGGAAGCGGGGGAGGGATTATAATTTCGCCGATTTTTTATTGTGCAACTCTGATTAAATATGAACATTTCCAAAGGCAAGGATCATTGTCTGCTGGGCGATAATGCGGTCGTCGCGTGGCACGAGGGGCTGGTGCGAAGCGGCGTGCTGTTCGCCGATGCGCGGCAGTCCGAGGCGGTGGCGAAATTGCAAAAGATGGCGGACGCCGCCGTCGCGCCGCCCGGCGGATTTTGGGCGCGTTTTTGGCCGCGGTCGCCGTCCAAACCGGCGCGCGCCGGCGACGGCGGACTGTATTTGCACGGCGGAGTGGGGCGCGGCAAGAGTTTTTTGATGGACGGCTTTTATCTGCAACTGCGCGCGGAAAATAAAATGCGCGCGCATTTTCACCAGTTTATGCGCCGCTTCCACGAAGAAATGCAAACCCGGAAAGGCGAAAAAGATCCGCTTCTCGCCGTGGCGGACGGAATTTCGTCGCGTTTCGGCGTCGTTTGTTTTGACGAATTCCACGTGTCGGACATCACCGATGCGATGATTTTGGGGCGTCTCGTCGGGCGATTGACGGAAAACGGTACGCGTCTGGTGATGACTTCCAACTACGCGCCTTCGCGGTTGTATCCGAACGGTCTCGCGCGCGATCGTTTTTTGCCGGCGATTGCGATGTTGGAGGAGCGTCTGGAAATTTTCGCGCTGGACGGCGGCGAAGATTATCGGTTGCGCCACATCGCCGGGGAGGGCGGCGTATTTTTTTGCGGCGACGGCGGGGCGCAGTTGCGGCGGCTGTTTGACGCGCTGGCGTGCGGAATTTCGCTGCCCCCGGCGATTAAAATTAACGGGCGGCGCATTCCCGCGGTGGCGCGTTCTTCGGACGCGATATGGTTTTCGTTTTCGCAATTGTGCGACGGCGCGCTGGGGCAGGGCGACTATCTCGCCCTCGCCGGACGTTTCGCCGTGATTATGCTGTCGGACGTGCCGATGTTGAATGATCCCGCGCTGTCGGAGGCGGCGCGGCGTTTTACCTGGCTGGTGGACATTTTGTACGACCGCCGTGTCACGCTGGCGTTGGACGCGCGGACGCCGCTGGAAAAATTGTACGGCGGCGGCGACGGCGGCGAATCCGGGCGGACATTGAGCCGCCTGATTGAAATGCGTTCGCGCGACTATTGGGGCGGCGTTTTGCCGTTCGCGTCCGCCGCCGAATCGGAATAAAAGACGATTCCGTATTTTTCGGGGGGGGGGGCGGCTTTTCCGTTCGTGATGATTTCCGCGACTTGTTCCAGCCCGCCGGCGGCGAAAATTTCGTAGTTCCGCCATTCGCGCACTGGCGTCCGCGTTTTAAGTTTCCACAAAATAAAATCGCCGATACGCGCGTCCGTTTCGTACTCGCCCAGCGCGCGCTTGTCGCCGAGTTTGTTCCAGTACATTAAACGTCCGTTTTCGGCGGCGAATACCGGCAACGGTATCGCGCCGTTGTCGGTGCGCAAAATTTGTACGATATTTCCGTCCGCGCCGCGGACGGCGGAAACTTCGCCGCCCGCGTCCGCCGTTTTGTCGGTGATGATGTGGCTGACATATACCGCGGCGTTTTCGTCCGCCAGCCGCGCCCAAGAATGGGAGTCGTAAAACGGCACCGAATGATGCAGATAATAATAGCCGCCGGTGTTGAAGTAGGGGCGGGTGAAATCGGCGACGCCGCGCACGTCCGGATCCGCGCCGAGACGGCGGTATATCGCAAAAATCGGATCCTGCCCGGCGACAAAATTCACCCGTCCGGTTTCGCGGGAAAATCCGGTGTAAATATATTGCTGCCACGGAATCGCATTAAAAATTCCGGCGACCGAAACGATCGCGAACGCCGCCGCCGCGACTATTTTCGCCGCGGCGGGGCGGCGCAATCCCGCCGCAAAGACCGCGACGACGTCGGCGGACAGCAGCAGCCACAGCGGAATCAGCGCGAAAATAAAACGATATTCGCGGTGATTTTGCAACATGTGCGGAATCAATATCAGCAAAATTAACGACGCGACAAAACCGCGCCGCCGGAAGTTTTTTGCCGCGCCGTACACCGCCGTCAATATCAGACCGCCGCCGGCGTGCAGCAGCCAGACCGGCATGTGCAGAAGGGACGACTCCCCGGCGCGTCCGGCGCCGACGATTAAATTCATCCGCGCATTAAAATAATAGGAATAAAACGGCGCGCCCCACGACAGCCATTCCAAAATTCCGACCGCCGCCGTCGTCGCCAGCGCGCCGCCGAACATCGCCGCCTTCGCGTTTTTGTCGCCGCGCCAAAAACCGGCGAGCAAAATCAGCGCCGCCGCCGGCGCATATTGAAATCGCACCGCGACCAGCAACGCGCCCAGCGCGCCCGCCGCCGCATAGCGCCGCCAATGTTCGCCCGGCGACAGCGGCGCCGCCGCCAGCAACGCCAGCAAAACCGAAGTGGCGACAAATTCGGTCATCGGCTTGTGCGCGAAACCGGCGAGCTCATACCAAAATACGCCCGCCAAAAGCGCGATTCGCGCGGTGCTTTCGCCCCAATGCCGGCGCGAAAACACATACATTCCCCACGGAATCAGAAGCGAAATCGCGCAAAATAAAAGTTTCGCCGCGCCGATATAATAGGTCGGCGAATCCAGTCCGAGAATTTTGCAAATCCACAGCGCGCCCGCCGCCAGCCCCGGCACCAGCCACGAACGCGCGCCGTAAAAATATTCCCAATAGACGACGCCGGAACCGAACACCAGACGATGCGCCTGTTCCAAATACTGCATAATTTCGTCCGGGTGAATGACGAAATCGCCCGAAAGCGCGATCGCCGCGCGCAACGCGAACGCCGCCGCCAAAAGCGCCGGCAGCCATTTCCAATAGGCGTCCGGCGTCCGCGGATGCAAATAGGCGGCGATTCCCCCCGGCGGTTTTGCGCGGACGCGGCGGCGCGATTTATGGCGCGACATCGGAATCGGACAGAGTCAGAACTTCGCGGCCGTCCGCGGAAACGCGCACGGTATGCTCCCATTGCGCCGACAAACTGCGGTCGCGGGTGACCGCCGTCCAGCCGTCCGAAAGCACTTTGGTCGCGCTTTTTCCGGCGTTTATCATCGGCTCGATCGTAAAAATCATGTTTTCGCGCAACACCGGCCCGCCGTCTTTTTGCGCGTAATGCACCACCTGCGGCGGTTCGTGAAACTCGCTGCCGAGTCCGTGTCCGCAAAAATCGCGCACGACGCTGAAACCGCCCGCTTCGGCGTGTCGTTGAATCGCCGCGCCGATGTCGTTCAACCGCCCGCCCGGACGGACGGCGTCTATGCCGCGCCACAAACATTCCAATGTCGTCTCGCACAACCGCCGCGCCAAAATGGACGGTTCGCCGGCGTAAAACATCCGCCCGGTGTCGCCGTGCCAGCCGTCTTTTACGACGGTGACGTCAATGTTTAAGATGTCGCCGTGTTTCAAGACGCGGGCGAAATCCGGAATGCCGTGGCATACCTGGTTATTAATGGAAGTGCAGACCGATTTGGGAAAGGGCGGATGTCCGGGCGGACTGTAATGCAGCGGCGCCGGATGCGCGCCCGCCGCGGCGATAAACTCGTGGCACAGACGATCAATTTCGCCGGTGCTGATTCCGGGTTTGACCAACGGCGCGACGTAATCCAGTGTTCGCGCCGCGATTTTGCAGGCGGCGCGCATTTTTTCCACCTGCTCCGCGCTTTTAATCGGAATGGGCTTGTCGTTTTTCATCGCGCGAATCCGTTTATGAAATTTTGCGCGCGCGATACACGGCGTGCGCGAAATCGTCGCTGACGAGCAAGTCGCCGTCTTCGGTAAAAATCACGTCCGCCGGCCGCCCCGAAACCGATTCGTCCGCCCGCAACCATCCCTCCAAAAACGGCGCATAACCGGAAACGCCGCCGTCCGCGCGGACCGCGGCGCGATAGACGGCGTAGCCGGTTTTTACCGAACGATTCCACGAACCGTGCAGGGCGATATAAACGTATTTTCCATTGTCGTCAAAAGCCATTCCCAAATTGGCGACATGCGCGCCGGTGAGCAAAACCGGTTTTTCGTATCCGTCGCAGCCGCTTTCGCCGCCGAATTCGGGGTCGGGAAGATCGCCCTGATGGCAATACGGAAAGCCGAAATGCATCCCCGCCCGCGGGGCGCGATTCAATTCGTCGCCGGGCAAATCGTCGCCCAGCCAGTCGCGCCCGTTGTCGGTAAACCACAATGCGCCGTCCGCGGGGTGAAAATCAAAGCCGACCGAGTTGCGAATTCCGCGCGCGAAAACCTCGCCCGCGCCGCCGTCCGGCAGGGGATAGCGGCGGATGACGCCGGTCAATTCGGCGTCCGGCGGAATGCAGACGTTGCACGGCGTCCCCAGCGAAACATACAGCATTCCGTCCGCGCCGATTCCCAAATGCCGCGTGCCGTGCCAGGAATTTTCCGGCAATCCGCCGACAAAAAGTTGCGGACGCGCGTCGCCGCCCGCGAGTTTCGCGGCGACATTCCTAATTACATAAACGCCGTCCACCGCGCCGACATACAAATCGCCGTCCGCGAACGCGACGCCGTGCGGCGTGTCCATTCCGGCGGCGACGACGCGAACATCCTCGGCGACGCCGTCTCCGTTTTCGTCCCGCAGCGCGTACACTTTGTCGCCGCGCGAGCCGGCGAAAATCCAGCCGTCCGCGCCCTCGGCGAGTTGCCGCGGCGACTGCAAACCGGAATTCGGCGGCGCGAAAAAATTCAACTCATAGCCGTCCGGCACTTTTAAGGAGGCGATGTCCGTCGCCGGCGCGCGGGCGAACGCCGCCAAACTGACATAACTCCGCGCCGCCCAATAGACCGCGACGGGAATTAATATCATCGCAATAACAACGAAATAAAGTATTTTTGTGTTAAATCGCGGCATAACGAACTCCGCCGACAAAAAACGGCGATTCCGTCATTATAACGGCAAACGCCGCTTTGACGGCGATGTGGCGGATAAGTCCACTTTGTTATTTTATTTGCACAAAAATGGATTTTTATAGGTGAAATCCGGGAATTGTGTTGTATAAATGGGAGAGTGCGGAGAACGCCGCGGAGAGAATAAAATGAAAAATTGGATTTTGAGATTTATGGCGGCGGTTTTTGTCACCGCCGCGAATTTTTACGGAGACGGCTCCGGGACGGCGGCGGCTTCGTCGGGTTTTTGTCTGTCGCAGGTCGTGGAAGACAGCGTTTGTCTGCCGGCGACGCCGTCGCTTTGCGAAAGCCGGGGATTGTTGTTTCATACGACGAGTACGCGGGTTGCCTGCGTGGCGGCGAGTGATTCTTTTTGTCGGCGGTTTCGCGATGGCGGCGTGGCGAATGCGGCGGGAGATGATTGCGTCGCGCCGTCGGAATCTTCCTGTCAAAGTCGGGGGCAAGTGCTGAATCCGGCCGGCACCGGCTGCGCGGACGCCACGGCGGAAGTTTGCGCGGCGAAAGGTTTGATTGTCGGAGAGGGCGGGTGCGCGCCGGATCCGTCCCTGCCGCCTTCCGTAAAAATCACCACCGCGACGCCGGGATTGCTGACGGTTTTGGTGTCGCTGCCGCCGCCGGCGGAGGATGACGGTACGAATTATCACGGCGACGGAGAATTTAATTTCAGTTATGCGCTGTCGCTGATGAAGGCGGACGCCGCGTATCGGCGCGGATATTTCGGGCAGGGGGTGACCATCGCCGTGCTGGGGCGCGGCGTGAATACGGAAAATTCCGACATTGCGCCCAATTTGCTGCCCGGCTACAATTTTGTCGAAGGCGGCACGGATGTGGAGTACGATGGCTTGGCCGGGAATGCCGCGATTTTGGCGGCGGGGGCGCGCGGCAACGGCGAATCGCAGGGAATCGCGCCGCAGGCGTCCGTTTTGCCGCTCGTCGTGGTTTCATCGCTCGGCTATGTGTCGGAACCGCATGACGCCTATACTTTTGCGGTCAGCGCCGGGGCGCACATTATCCAAAACAGTTTCGACGAGGAGCGGCGGGGATGGAACGGCGCGCTGCACGGCGACCGCAGAATTACGCTGGCGGCGGACGGCGGCAATGTCCCGACGAGAATATCGGCGCCGCTGTGGCGTCCGCTGCTGGACCGGCTGCCGGCCGCGGAAAAGGCGTTTTATATGGAACGCTATGCGCGGATCGCGGAAATCGCGGAAGGGGAGGATGTGGTTTTCGTATTGACCGGACGCGACAATCGGGGGCTTGATGTGTGCGCCGATTCGGAATGCCCGTCCCGCGGAATTGACGAAATTGTGGAAGGTTTCGTGTCGGACGAGGTCGGCGATTTTGCGACGCTGGGGATTAATTACGGCGATGCGGGCGGCTATGCGGTGGCGCCGCATTACAACCCGAAATTGCTGGGAAAATGGCTGGTCGTCGGGGGATATGTCGGGCAGGACGCGCAGTCGGCAGCGGAATTCGGTGGCTGCGGAGATGTCAAGTTTTGGTGTTTGACGGCGCCCGGAGTGGAAATTACGATGTCGCGCACAGTTTTTCCGGGTTTCCCGCCTTTTCCTCCGATTGTTTCTTACGATTCCGACAGCGGTCCCCTGTATGCGTCTTCTTATGCGGCCGGGGCGCTGGCGGTGCTGAAAAGCCGCCTGCCCGACATGCCGATGAAGGTGATACAGGCGCTTTTGCTGGCTTCGGCGACCGATTTGGGCGAGCCCGGCGTTGACGATGTGTACGGCTGGGGATTGATTAATTTAGAGAATGCGGCGACGATGCAGGGGCTGATGTCGTTCGTCGCCGCTCCCGTCGCGCCGTCCGATTCTCCGCAATTGTCGCCGCCGTCTTCGTCGCCGCTGGCGGAAATGCAAATCGCGCTGTCGCCGGCGCTGTCGCACATTCAAGGTCGGCTGGCGCAAGTTTCCATGGCGGCGTCGGCGGTGCGCGGCGCCTATTACAACGCGCCGCTCGCCGGGGCGGTGCATACGCGCGATGCGGAGGCGACGGTCGCCGTCGGTCGGGCGGCGGCGGAGATGGCGCGCGCTTTTTCCGGCTCCGGCGCGTCCGGCGCGGACGGAATTTTTGCGGATTTCAACGGAACGGCGGGACGTTTTGAGGCGGCGGGGGCGGCGTGGTCGCCGGCCGGTCTTGCGACACTGCGGATGCGTCACCGGTTTTGCGCGGAATGCGCGCCGTCAATATGGGAGGGATGGCATTCCGCGGAAATCCGGGAGGACTGGGCGGCGGCACCGTTTTTTAGTTCCCGTTCCGGCGCGTCGCAATTTCAGTTGGACGGAAAGCGATGGAGTTCGTTTGTCGGCGCGGGCGGAAAAATAGACGGCGGCGGCGTCAAATATACGCAATTCGGCGTCCGCTGGCGCGGCGATGTCGGCGGGCGTCTGCATATCGCCGCGGAAGGATCGCGGACGGACGAAGCGGACACATTTTTGGGTTCGGATTTCGGCGCGCTGGGGCGGACTTCGGCGCGCACATATCAGGGGCGGCTGCGGTTGTCGGGGCGTTTGTCGGCGCGGTGGCGGGGATTCGCCTCCTACGAGCGGGCGGCGAGCAGGGCGGACATACGGGAAGGCGGATTTCTCGCGGACATTTCCGGCGTCCGCGCGCGGGGATGGTCGCTGGGATTGGCGGGCGAAATTCGCGGCGGCGACGCTTTGCGGCTGTTTGTGCGGCAAAAAACGGCGTTGCGCGGCGGACGGGCGATTTTGCGGCATGCCCGCGCGGACGGGAGTTTTATGGAATCGTTTTACGCGGGGACGCCGGATTTCGCGGGCGATTCGTCGCCGCAAACTTTGCGGGCGGCGCAAACGATTTTGGATTTGTCGGACGACGCGCCGCTGATTTTGGCGGCGGGATATGAGTTTCGTCCGCGACTGCTGCCGGGCGACTGGCGCGCGGTGCTGGGTTTGGAACATTATCGGCGCGGCGACATCCGCAAAAGCGCGGCCTCGTTCTGGCTCGCCACCGATTTTTGACAGGAAACAAAACCGCCGCCGCTTATTTCGCTCTCCGGTATCGGAAGCGACAACGCGGCGCGAAAAAGATATTTTATAATTTGACATAATATATATTATGCGAAGTTATAATACGTATCATTCCCCGCATCTGCCTCCGGCGAAAGCCGGAATCCATTACGGGAAACTGACGCAAAAATCCCGACAAATTCCGCGCGAAACGCGCAAAAATTTCCGCTCCGCTTTTCGCGCAAAATGCGCGGCATTCCCGACTATGTCGCCCGAAATGGATTCCGGCTTTCGCCGGAATGACGGTACTTTTAGAATGGCGGCACTTTTAATATATGACGGAACTTTCGCCCTCTTAATTAAGGCGGCAACGGGGCGAGTTTGACGACGCCGTCCGCGTTTACGCTTTCAATTGTCGCCCGTTCGCCGGGTTTTGCGGTTTCCGCCGAAAAATCCCATACATCCCTGCCGCCGGCCGGACGCTGCAGCCGAATCGCCCCCCGCCCCTCGCGGGGATTGTAATTGACCACCACGCCGGACATTCCGGGCAACTCCCGCCGCGCGTCGCGCATCATTTTCGCCGAATTGCGCGGACGCAACACCAGCAGCCACAACGCCAGCAGCATCGCGGACGACACCGCAAATAACACAATTTGCGCCCACGCCGGCGTCGCCGGAAACAACGCCAGCGCGACCGATACGCCGACCGCCCCGGCGCCGAACCACAGCAAATAATAAATGTTCAGCAGCATCACATCCAGCACCAGCAGGGAAAATCCCAGCACCGCCCAATGCCACCATTCTATTTCCCACATTGAAAAAATCTCCGTCGCGGATTGATTCCGCCGCGCGAATTATAATGCTTTTTTCATTTTGCGCGCCGCGTTTAATCGTTGCGCATTATGGCGAGCGGCGGCTGGCGCACCCATTTGGCGATGCTGACGCACCCCGCGATTAGGAATAAAACCGCGCCGCCGACGGCGATAAAAATCGGCGAACCGTCGCCGATATTCCATTCCAAATCAAAAATATGTTCGACGATTAGTTTCGCCGCCGCGAGTCCGAAAACCAGCGCCGGCAAAAGCGCCGCCAGCGCCATCACCGCAAACTCCGCCGTCCCCTTGACAATCAGCGCGCGGCGCGGCGCGCCGAGCAGCCGCAACGTCACCGCGTCCCGCACCCGCCGCCGCTGTCCGTCCATCAGCGAAGCCGCGACGACCGGCGCCGCGCCGATCAACATAAACACCGCCGCCGCCTGCAGCAGCAACGAAATGTTTTCCAAAAGACGCCGTCCGACATCAAACACCGCGCTCATCGCAATCGGCGTAATGTTCGGAAAAGCGCGGACAATCGCAAGTTTGGCGCGCGTTTCGTCCTCCGGCGGCAAAAACGCCGCGCCCATCAGCGAATACGGCGCATCCCCGAACGGACGGCGGTCGAGAATCACGACAAAATTAATGTCAAAACTCTGCCAGTCAATGTCGCGGAAATTGGTGATCACCGTCGTCAGCCGCCGCCCCAAAATCGTCAATTCCAGTTCGTCGCCGAGATGTACCCCGAACGCCTCCGCCGCCTCGCGGTCAAAAGACGCCTGCGGACGCGATTCGGTTTTGTCCCACAATTCGCCCTCCGATACTTTGCTCGCGCCGATATAACCGCCGTCTTCGGTCCAGGTCAGCGCGCGATCGTTGCCGAGAATCCAGCGAAAATCGGACGGCGGTTCAATTTCCGCGGCGGCGCGTCCGCCGAGTGCGGCGATTTTTCCGCGCAAAAACGGAATCGTCCGCAAGCGCGAAGTTTCGCTCGCCGCCGTCAATACCTCCCGCAACGGTTCGCGCTGTTCGCGGCGCGCGCCGGTAAGATAAAACGTCGGCGCCTCCTGCCGCAGAGTGTCATTGATGCGCGCCGCGAAGTTTCCCTCTATGTTGAGAATCGCCACCAGCAACGCCATTCCGATGCTCAGCGCGACGACGCCCGCCGCGGTCTGGCGGCGGTTGCGCGCGACCGCCGAAAATCCCCACGACAACGGCGGCGGCAAACGCCGCGCCGCCGTCCCCGCCGCCCCGGCGCACGCCGACGACAACGCATACAAAACCGCCGCCGCCAATGCAATTCCGAACGCGGCGAGTTTTTCGCGCCATTCCAGCGGCAAAAACAACAAAGACGGAATCCAAACCGCCGCGCCAACGATAAAATCGCGGCGGGTGTAAGGCGGCGAATCGACCTCGTTGACGCCCGCATTAAATAACGCCAGCGGATTCACCCGTCCGGCGCGCGACAGCGGCAAAATCGCGAACGCCGCGCCGGTGACCGTCGCCACCAATATCGCCTTAAAAAACGCCGCCCACGGCCACTGCGACGACAGCGGCAGCGGCAAAGCCGAAGACAAATACGGCGTCGCCTGAAACGACAACGCCGCCCCGGCGATCGCCCCCGCAATCGCCCCGCCGACGATAAACAACGCCGCGATTTTGGCATATACGCGGGCGACGAGCGCGCCGTCTCCGCCCAGCATTTTGACGACCGCCGCCGCGCGCATGCGGGCGCGCAAAAACGCGGATGTCGCGCCGCCGACTCCGATTCCGGCGGTAAGCATCGCGGCGAGCGACATAATCGCCAAAAAACTGCGCATTCGTTCGACAAAACGACGCAATCCCGGCATCGCCCTTTCCGCCGACCGCACATTCCATCCGGCGTCGGGAAAGGCGGTTTGCAGCCGCGCCTTCCACTCGTCGACGGTTTCGTTTTCGGGCAGGCGGATGCGCGCGAATCGGGACGACAACATTCCGGCGGCGGAAAAATTGCCGCCCGCCGCCGCCGCGTTGCCGGCGAGAATCAGCGGCACCGCCATCCACATCCGCGAATCGGGGTCCGGCTCCCGCAGCACTACGTCGGCGATCCGCAAAGTAAGTCCGGCGGCGGAAAAAGTATCGCCGATTTCCAGATCCGCCAGTTCCAAAAAATCGGGCGCGACCGCCGCCGGATACGCGCCATCCGATGCGTCCGCGGACAATAATTCCTGCAAATCGCCGCCGCTTTGCAATTCCAAACGCCCGTATAGCGGATAGGCGGTGTCGGCGATTTTGACGCGCGTCATTTGGGCGCTGTCCTCGGCGAGCGACAGCACGGCGGCGACCCGCACAAAAGACGCCGCGGCGGAGTTTTCGCGCAGCCATTCGCGCTCCTGCGGCGAAAAATCGCGCGCGCGCAGGCGCACCGATACATCGCCGCCCAGCAAGGTTTTGGCGGACGCCGCAAACGAACGCTCGAAAGTTTCGGAAAGCCCCAGCACCAAAGTCAGCGCCGCGGCGGCGAACGCGGTGGTGACGGCGGCGAGCGCGTACAAACGGGTTTCGCCGCGCAACTCGGCGCGCAAAAGCAGATTTTCAGCGGACATGCAAAGCGCCGCCGCGCAGCGTATACACCGTGTCAAATCTCTTCAGAATGTCGTTGTTGTGGGTGACAAACAGCAGCGTAGACCGATGTTCGCGCGCCGCCCCCAGTAGCAAATCCAAAACTTCGCGCCCGGTGTCGTAATCCAAATTGCCGGTCGGCTCGTCGGCTAACAGCAATTGCGGACGCGCCGAAAAAGCGCGGGCGATCGCCACCCGCTGCCGCTCGCCGCCCGAAAGCTGCGAGGGAAAATGCCCGGCGCGCGCGGCGAGTCCGACCGCGGCGAGCGATTTCGCGGCTTCTTCGGCGGCGTCCGCGCGGCCGTGCAATTCCAGCGGCAACGCGGTATTTTCCAGCGCGGTCATCGTCTCCAAAAGATGAAAATGCTGGAACACGACGCCGATTTTGTCGCGTCGCAGCGCGGCGAGACTGTCTTCGTTTAAGGCGTTCAAATTTTCGCCCAGCGTCCGCACTTCGCCGCCGTCCGGACGCAAAAGTCCGGCGATGACGGCGAGCAAACTCGTTTTGCCGGCGCCGGAAGGGCCGGTCAGCGCGACCGATTCGCCGGCGGCGACCGACAGATTCAAATCGCCCAGCACCCGCACCGAAACGCCGAAAGAAAGCGCGACGCCGGACAAGCGCACCGCCTCGGATGGTATAGAATCGGAGTTCATGAAAATCGCGCTAATTATAGCATTGTTTTGCGCCGCCGTCGCGCGGGCGGACGACGAAACAATCCGAATCGCCGCGTTCGGCGACAGTTTGTCGGCCGGCTACGGACTGCCGGAAGCGGACGGATTCGCCCCCGTTTTGCAAAAAGAATTGCGCGCGGCGGGCGTTCCGGCGGAAGTTGTTAACGCCGCCGTCTCCGGCGACACTTCCGCGGACGGGCTTTTGCGGGTGGACTGGATGCTGCGCGAAACTTCGCCCGACATTGTCGTCGTGGAATTCGGCGCCAACGATATGTTCCGCGGACTGCCGGCGGCGCACATAGAAAAAAATCTCGCGGAAATCATCGCCCGCATTCAACAAAACGGCGCCCGCGTTCTGCTCGCCGGAATGGAAGCGCCGCGCAACTACGGCGCGCAATATCGCCGTCAATTTTCGGCGATGTACGAATCGCTGGGCGCGCGCTTCGGGGCGCCGCTGTATCCGTTTTTTTTGGACGGCGTGGCGCTTGATCCAAATTTGAATCTCGCGGACGGCATACATCCGAACGCCGCCGGGGTGCGCGAAATCGCGCGCAATATCGCGCCGTTCGTCGCCGCCCTCGCCCGCCCGTGACCGTGACGTCGCGCGCGTTTTATTTTGCCGGGGCGGCGTTGTGTTTCGCGTCCCTGGCGATCGCGTATTTTTATATGGAGCGGCATTTGCTTTTGGAACCGTGTCCGCTGTGCATTTTGGATCGTCTGGCGGTGGCGGCGATGGGCGCGTGTTTCGCGGCTTCGGCGTTTTTGCCGAAATGGCGGCGCGTATTATGGGGAATGAACGCGCTGTTTTTGGCGGCGGGTTTTGTGTTCGCCGGAAGACATATATGGCTGCAGAATCGTCCGCCGGATTTTTCCGCCGGATGTCTCGCCGACAGCGCCGCCGCCGAATCGTTCATGGAAATCGTCCGCCGCGCCTTTGACGCGAAGGGCGACTGCGGCGCGATATATTGGGAATTCGCCGGACTCAGCATTCCCGAACAGGTGCTGCTGCTATTCGCGGTTTTCGCGTTGATGCTGGCGGCGCAGGCGCGCGTTTTGTTTTTTACGGAGGGGGGGCGGTAAATGCGGAACGACATCGGCGAAGTGCGCGATATCGTCCGCGAAATCGCCGCCGGACGGATGATTGTTCTGGTGGACGACGAAGACCGCGAAAACGAGGGCGATTTGTTGATCGCCGCGGAATTCGCCGACGCGGCGGCGATCAATTTTATGGCGACGGAGGGGCGCGGCTTGATTTGTCTCGCGCTGACCGCCGGACAGTGCGATCGTTTGAAGTTGCCGCCGATGTCGCCGGCGAATTCGTCCGCCTTCGGCACGAATTTTACGGTGTCCATAGAGGCGGCGCGCGATGTGACGACCGGCATTTCCGCGCGCGACCGCGCCCGCACCGTGGCGGCGGCGGCGAATCCGGCGGCGACGGCGGACGACATTATTACGCCCGGACATATATTTCCGCTGCGCGCCGATCCCGGCGGCGTGCTCGTGCGCGCCGGACATACCGAGGCCGGATGCGACTTGTCGCGGCTGGCGGGATTGTTTCCCGCCGCCGTAATTTGCGAAATTATGAACGAGGACGGAACGATGGCGCGTCTGGACGATTTGCAAAAATTTGCCGCCCGCCACCGTCTCAAAATCGGTTCCATTAAAAGCGTGATTGAATATCGTCTGCACAACGAGGCGTTAATCCGCCGCGAAAGCTCGGCGCGGGCGCGCACCGTCGCCGGCGAATTCCAACTTTTTTCATACCGGGATTCGGTGGCGGGACATTTGCATCTGGCTTTTTGCCGGGGGGAAATTTCCGCGGAAACGCCGGCGCTGGTGCGGGTTTTGGTGGGGCCGACTTTTTTGGACGGCGTGCTGGCGGATTTGCCGGAACGCTCGTGGAGCGTGTGGGAATCTTTGCGGCGCATCGCGGAGGCGGAATGTGGCGCGCTGGTATTGCTCGGCGCGGACGACGTCGCGGCGGAAAAAATCGGCGCGCAGCTGCGTTCGCTCTCCCGCGGGCGCGGCGCGTCCGCCGGCGCCGCGGGGCGGCTGCGCACTTACGGAATTGGCGCGCAAATTTTGCGCGATCTCGGCGCGGGAAAAATTCGTCTGCTGTCCAGCCGTCTGCAAATTCCGAGTTTGGACGCCTTCGGTTTGGAAATTACCGAAGTGATCGAACAATGAAAATTTTTACCGCCGCCGGTTTTTACGGACGATGAAAATTTCCGTCGTCGTCGCCGATTTTTACGCCGACATCGCGGAGGCGCTTTTGCGGTCTTGCACCGACGCGCTCGCCGCGGAAGGAATCACCGTCGCAAGGGTGGCGCGGGTGCCGGGCGCGATGGAAATTCCGTTCGCGCTGAAGACGGTCGCCGAAGAATTTCTGAATACGCCGGACGCGATGGTCGCGCTGGGCTGCGTCATTCGCGGCGAAACGTATCATTTCCAAACCGTCGCCGATGTTTGCGCACGCGGCATTTTGCAGGTGCAGATGCAAAAAAATATTCCGATCGGCAACGGCGTATTGACGGTGGAAACAATGGCGCAGGCGCGGGCGCACATCGGCAACGGCGCGTGGGCGGCGCGCGCCGCCGCGCATCTGGCGAAACTTGCGGGACGCGGCGACACGCGATAAACACTGCGTTATGACACGTCACCGCTGGACCGAAGAGGATGAAACGCTCGCGCTGGATTTGTATTTTCGCGTCGGCGCGGAGAACGACGCGCATCCCGCCGTCATTGAAACGCGTCTGTTGATCGATCCAGCGATGCCGTCAATGGCGACGAAGTTGTCCAACATTTGCCGTTTGAATCATTTGGATTCGCGGGCCGGATTGTCCGGCGTATCCGCGCAACTGCGGCGGGTATGGAACGAATATTGCCGCGACGACCGGCGGATGCTTTGGCAATTGAAACAAACGCCCGGATGCGATTTCCGGGAAGCGTGCCGGGATATTGCGCGGTTGCGGCGGGACGCGCGAAACATCATCCGCCGCCGGACGCCGCCCGCCAAAGTGTCGCGGCGCGAGGCGCGGCGGGCGGCGATGCATATTTTGTATGCGGCGCGCGCGCAAAACATTTCCGCCGCCGACGCGATGTCGCTGCTGCAAAAAACGCCGTCTTCGGCGCGCGATAAATCGGTGCTTTCCGACGCGATGTTGCGCGCCGTGGTCGCCGCCGCCGACGCGCGAAAAGAGGAAATTGAAACGCAAATCGCGGACGCGACGGGACGCGCGCCGGCGCAAATCAGCGACGTAGAATCCGCGATATTGCGCGCCGCCGTCGCCGAGTTGCTGTCGCATCCGCAAACCGGGCGCGGGGTGATCATTGACGAGGCGGTGGAAATCGCCAAACAATTCGGCGCGGAGGGCGGATACAAAATCGTCAACGGCGCGCTGGACAAAATTGCGGCGCGGCTGCAAAACGGACATGCGCGAGAGTGAGATTATCGCGCGCTTTTTTGATTTCGCGCCCGGCGACCGCGCGCCGGTCGGAGTCGGCGACGACGCGGCGGTGTTGTCGCCGCCGCCGCGTACGCGTCTGGCGTGCTGCAGCGATTCTTTAATTGAGGACGTGCATTTTTTCGCGGACGCCGATTCTTTTTTGCTCGCGCGCAAAGCGGCGGCGGTCAGTTTGTCGGACATCGCGGCGACCGGCGCGCGTCCGCTGTGGATGACCGTCGCGCTCGCCGCGAAAAAAAATACGGAATGGTTCGCGCGTTTCGCCGAAGGATTAAAAAGCAGCGCCGCGGAATACGGATACGCGGTGGTCGGCGGCGATTTGTGCCGCGCCGAAAAAGTATGCATTACGACGACCGTCCTCGGCGCGCTGGACGGTCCGCCGCTTTTGCGAAGCGGCGCGCGCGCCGGCGACGACGCGTGGATTTCCGGCGCGACCGGCGAAGCCGCGCTGGCGGTGCATTGCCGCAAAACCGGCCGCGCTGCGCCGCCGAATTATTCGGACGCGATTAATAAAAAATTAAACGATCCGCATCCGCGTCTGGAATTGGGATGCAAACTCGCCAAAATCGCCTCCGCGGCGACCGATATTTCGGACGGATTGGCGGCGTCCGCGCGCAATGTTGCCGCGCGGTCGGGAGTGCGAATTACGCTGCGAATGCGCGACGCGCCGATCGCGCCGCCGCTCGCCGCCCTGCCGACGCCGCTACGGAACGAATTAATATTAAACGGCGGCGACGATTATGAATTGTTTTTTTGCGCGCCGAAAAGCGCGAGAAATTTTCTCGCGAAAGAAAAAGCGTTTCGCATCGGCGAAGTATCGGCGGGCGCGGGAGTGGAAATTGTTGGCGCGGACGGCGAAGCGATTTGCGCGCGGGGATATGAGCACGACTTCGGCGAATAAAAAATTCGTATTCGGGGACGCCGGACATTGCCTCGCCTTCGGATTCGGAATCGGACTCGTACCGCGCGCGCCGGGGACGGCGGGAACTTTGGCGGCGTTTCCGTTGTATTGGGGCGCGTCTTTTTTTGCGCCGCGAATTCAATGGGCGTTTTTCGCCGCCTTGTTTGCGGGCGGAATATGGCTGTGCGGACGCGCCTGCAAATCGCTCGGACGGCGCGACGACGGCGGCGTCGTGCTGGACGAAATCGCCGCGTTTTACGCCGTCCTGCTGTTGACGCCCGGAGAATATATTTGGCAGGCGGCGGCGTTCGCGCTCTTTCGTTTTTTTGACGGATTGAAACCGCCGCCGTTAAACTGGCTGGACGCCAATATCGGCGGCGGCTTCGGCGTGATGATTGACGACATTGCGGCGGCGTGTTTTACCGTCGCCCTGCTGCATTTTGCGATGTTCGCCGCGCGGTATTTATGACGATTCTTTTGCCCGAAAAACTGATCGCGGCGGCGCGCAAGACGGGAATTGCGGCGCGAAATCGCGGCGTTGTATTGTCGTCCGCCGAATCCTGCACCGGTGGTTTGATTGCGGCGGCGTTGACGCATTGGCCGGGATCTTCGGAATGGTTTCATTGCGGTTTCGTCTGCTATTCCAACGCCGCAAAAACGGAACTATTAAAAGTTTCGCCGCGGATATTGCGAAGTTTCGGCGCGGTAAGCGAAGAAACCGCCGCCGCGATGTGCGCGGGCGCGGGCGATTTTTCGCTGGCGGTCACCGGCGTCGCCGGCCCCGGCGCGGACGGCGGAAAACCAACGGGAACCGTCTGTTTCGGCTGGCGATGCGAAGATCGCGTCCGCGCGGAAACGCGAAATTTTGACGGCGGACGCGAAGAAGTTCGCATTTCCGCGGCGCATCATTCCCTGCAAACAATGGAAAAACTGCTGCGCGAAAAAAGCAATTCGTAAGTTCGCGCCTGCGGCGCGGAGATTCCGGCTTTCGCCGGAATGGCGGCACTTTTCACTTCTTCACTCAAATCCACCATTCCGGCGAAAGCCGGAATCTCTTTCGCCGAAGGCGAATCGCCGTTTGCGCTTGCGCGCAATTAAAACCGCCGCACCGCCGACAAATTGAAGCGGGCGTTGTCGCCGAACTCGTCCGCCGATTCCCAGCGAAATCCCGCAGACGGCGAAATCGTCCAGCGGTTGTAGCGGAGAATGCCCTCCAAATTCAAGGCGTTGTCCGTTTCGCTGTACGTCTCCGTCAAATGCGAATGCAAACGGTACGTCGGCGATACTTGCCAAATTCCGCCGTGATAATCCGCAGACAACGCAAAATCGTAATCCGCCGTTTCGCCCTGCACGGTTTCGGAGAACGCCGCAGTCCAAAAATCCGCCGCGTACTTTCCGCCCGATTCGTAGCGGAAATCGCCGAAGTCGCCGTTGGAATTCGCCTGTCCGGCTTTCCAATATAAATGCAAATCCTCGTTGCGAAAATCCAGCCGCCCGCCGTAGCGGTAGGAATATCCGCCCTCGGTGACGGCGTAGCCGTAATCGGGAGAGAAATTGAACAGTCCGCCGATGTCGCCGTCATAGTAATGCCACGCGTACAAGTACACGAGAACTCCCAAACCCGCCCCAACGCCGAGCGCATGCTGTCCGCTTTTCTTGCTGGCGGGCGCAGGCGAATCGTCCGCAGAACTGCCGTTACCGCCGCCGGATTCGTCCGTCGCAGGAACAACAAAATCGGTGATGATCTCTCCGCCAAACGAAATTTCGCGCGTGGCGGGGTTAATCATCAACCGATCCGTACTTCCCGTACTCGCGTCAAAACTCGGCGGCTTGACCGGAAATCCGCCATCGGCAAACAATCCCGCATCGCCGCAACGTTCGGCGGTGGCGGTGGCGCCGCCGTTTATGCGCATTACGCAGTTGTCGCCGGAATCGCCCGGATTCACCTGCAACGGCACATTGTCTCCTCCCGACGAAGCGGGAGGGTCGCCGACTTGATACGGAATCGCGCACAACTCCGCGACAATTTCCGCCGGAGCGGAAGAATCGAATTCGTACGCGACCGCCCAATTTCCGGCGTTATCGTTTGCGCAGTTGGCGGATGTGTATAAAGAATTCGCGGTCGCAGAATTCGCCGCCGGCGGTTCGAAATTTACGCAGTAATCCGTGCCGTCAACATCGTCAAGCCGCTCTTCCCCGGCGGGGCAATTGCAACCGCCACCGCTCGCCACCGAACCGACTCTTACCATTTGGCAAGCAGAATCGGTAAAATCGCAGCCATCGCCGGCGTCGTTCGCGCCCATTCCCGCTTCCACCATACCGCACGAATCATCGGTGAAATCGCAGCCGTCCGTTCCGGAGTTTATGACGCCGCCGATTCCGCTGCAAGATCTGGCGGTGAAGACGCATTCGTTTCCGGCGGTGTTCGGTTCGGAACCGGACATCATCGCCCTGCAATCCGCATCGGTCAGCCGATCCATGCACATAGTTCCGAGGGTATTTTCCACCTCCGGTTCCCTGCAATCCAGTTCGCATATTAAACCGTCGCCGTCCGCAGCCATATCGGCGGCGGCATCGCACACCACGCCGACAAAACCAACGTTGTCCGTAGACGGAGTCGTCGTCGTAATGCCGGTATCCTCGTTAATAAAAAACTGCCCCGCCGCAAGATCGGACGCCGTCCCCATTCCCACGCTGACAAATATCGTCAAACCGGGGCTGACGCCGTTGAGATAGCCGGTGAGAACGAGACCGGTGACTAATACGCTTTCGGCGATACCGA
>JBPCXA010000047.1:0-20560 GCA_051008975.1 Gammaproteobacteria bacterium | reverse complement strand
CGCGTCCATTTCGCGGCGGAGGGCGGGCGGATCGATGCGGCGGCGGAAATTGTCGCGCACCTCCTTCCACTTGAATATGACCGAGTTGCGGACGATGTCGGCGTCGTATTTTTTGTGCATATCGGCGACCGGCGCCCAATATACCAGCGCGTCGGGGCTGCGCGCGAACGGCGTCTCGTCGTCGCGCAACTCCGTCCATTGCGCCGCGGCGATTCGCGCCCGCGTATCAAGCGTCAAACCGGGATAGGCGTCTCCCGCGTCCGGCGGCAAGGCGCGACCGTCAAAAATTCGCGCGGCGCATTCGTCCATCAGCGCCGCCATCTCCGCCGCCGAAGCCGGCAGCCGCCGCAAAAGATGGGCGCCGCAAAACAAGGACAAGTCGCCGACGCATTCGGCGTATACATTCCACTTCGCAATGTTGACGGAGCGGACAAAAGCCGGATCTTCAAACAGGCGGAAATAGTCGAATCCGGCGCGCGTCTTGACATATCCGTACAGCGAGGTTTGCGCGACGAAGGCGCCGTGCGCGGCGATAAAATCCGCCAGCGACCGCCGTCCGTCCACCGGCGCGGCGCGGCGGAAAGAAAGCCGCGAAAGCAGCGTTTTTATCGGCATCGCCGTATTGTAGTATTAATCGCGCGCGGCGAAACGCGGTATAATCGCGTTTCCGATGAAACATACTTCCATCGCCGTATTGGGCGCCGGGCGGATGGGCGGCGGCATCGCGCAGATATGCGCGGCGGCGGGAATGCGGGTGGATTTGTTTGACCGCGATTCGTCCCAGACCGCCGCCGCCGTCGCCGCGATTGAATCCCGTCTTTCGCGCGCGCGCGCGCGGGATTCCGCCGCGCCCGCCGTCTCCGCATTGACGGCGAATATCACGCCGCGCGATTCGCTCGGCGGCTGGCTCGGCGGCGCGGACGCAATCATAGAGGCGGTGGCGGAATCGGCGAAAGTTAAGACCGAATTGTTTCGGCGGGCGGAGCCGCTGGCGGACGAACGCGCCCTTTTGGCGTCCAATACGTCGTCCTGTTCGATTACCGGCTTGGCCGATTGTCTGCGTTTTCCGCGGCGTTTTGTCGGCGTGCATTTTATGAATCCCGCGCCGCGAATGCGTCTGGTGGAAATTATCGCCGGCGCGAAAACCGCGCCGGAAACGGTCGGGCGGGCGGAATCGCTGGCGCGCGCGCTCGGAAAGGACACCGTGCGCGCGGGCGATTCGCCGGGATTTCTGACCAACCGCATTTTAATGCCGATGATCAACGAGGCGATATGGGCGCTGCATTCCGGAGTCGGCGGCGCAGAGGATATTGACCGCGCGATGACCCTCGGAATGCATCATCCGATGGGACCGCTCGCGCTCGCCGATTTTATCGGGCTGGACATTTGTCTGGCGGTTTTGCGGGTGATGCGCGACGGACTCGGCGACGACAAATTCGCGCCCTGCCCGCTGCTGTCGCGGATGGCGGACGCGGGGCGTCTCGGACGCAAAAGCGGCCGCGGTTTTTACACTTATCCGAAACCGGCGTGAACGACATTCTGCGGGTCGGCAACGTATCGCTCGCCTTCGGCGGGCTGCGGGCGTTGGACGACGTGTCGTTTTCGGTGCGGCGCGGCGAATTATTTTCGATTATCGGACCGAACGGCGCGGGCAAGACGTCCATTCTCAATTGTCTTTCCGGACGCTATCGTCCGCATCGCGGCGAGATTTTGTACGACGGCGAAAATTTGACGGCGCGTCCGGTCAGCGCCCGCACTAAAATCGGGATCGCCCGCACTTTTCAGAATCTCGCGCTGTTCGCGCACATGAGCGTGCTGGACAATATTCTGGTCGGACGGCATCATTTAATGAAAAGCGGATTTTTGCGCGGCGCGCTGTATTGGGGATTTACGCGGCGGGAGGAAATCGCGCACCGCGCGGAGATTGAACGGATCATTGATTTTTTGGAAATTCAGGGCGTCCGCCACACCCCCGCCGGGGCGCTTCCGTACGGCGTCCGCAAGCGCGTGGAACTCGCCCGCGCGGTCGCGGCGCGTCCCCGTCTGCTGCTGCTGGACGAGCCGATGGCGGGAATGAACCTGGACGAAAAGGAGGACATGGCGCGCTTTATCGTGGAACTGAACGAGGAATGGAACATCACCGTGATCATGATCGAACACGATATGAGCGTGGTGATGGACATTTCCGGACGGGTGCTGGCGATGGATTTCGGTTCCGTAATCGCCGAAGGATCGCCGGCGGAAATACTGCGGCACGAACGCGTCAAGACCGCCTATTTGGGCGCGGAATTTTCCGCGGACGCGGAATGAAATCCGCCGCCGCGCGATGGGCGGACGTCGCCGTCCACGATACGCTGCCGAAAGTGCTGCGCCGCAACGCGAAAACTTTCGGCGATGAAACCGCCCTGCGCGAAAAAAAGTTCGGCATCTGGAATTCCCTTTCGTGGAAACAATACGCGCGGCGGACGGAACATCTCGCCCTCGCCTTCGCCGACATGGGAATCGGCAAGGGCGACGTCGTCGCGATTTTGGGCGGCAACGGCTGCTACTGGCTTTGCGGCGCGCTGGCGGCGCAGTGCTGCGGCGCGACGAGTTTCGGCGTATACGGCGACGCGGCGGGCGAAGAGGCGCGCCGTCAAATCGCCCATACCGGCGCAAAAATTGTCGTCGCCGAAGACGAGGAACAGGCGGACAAACTTTTGCCGCCCGGCGGCGCGATTCCGATTCCGGAAGTGCGAAAAATACTGTACAACGATCCGCGCGGAATGCGCAAATACGACGATCCGCGTTTGCTGTCAATGGAAGATGCGTCCGCCCGCGGCGCGCGTCTCGCCGCCGATTCGCCGCGGCGGTTCGACGCCATGATCGACGCCGGCGACGGCGACGATTCGGCGATGCTGATTTCCACTTCCGGCGCGACCGCCGCGCCGAAGTGCGCGGAAATTGCGCACGGCGCGTTTTTGCGCCATGTCATAAAATATCTGGAACGCGATCCGAAAACCGCGGCGGACGAATATGTGTCTGCGCTACCGCCGCCGTGGGTGATGGAAATTACATATTCGCTGGGCAAGTCGCTGGCGTGCCGGATGAAAATTAATTTCGCCGAAAGCCCCGCCACATTGACCGAAGATTTGCGCGAAATCGGCCCGACTTTTTTGCTGCTCGCGCCGCGGTCGTGGGAGCGGATCGCCGGCGCGGTGCGCGCGCGAATGGCGGATTCTTCCGCGCTCAAACGCGCGCTGTTTCATCTGGGAATGAAGGCCGGACTGGCGGCGGCGGAAACCGGCGGGCGTTCGCGCGCGGCGGATTTTTTCGTATTTCGCGCGCTGCGGGACGCGCTGGGATTTTCGCGTCTGACCTCCGCCGCCACCGGCGGCGCGGCGCTGGGGCCGGACGCCTACAAATTTTTCATCGCGATGGGCGTGCCGTTGAAACAATTGTACGGACAGACCGAACTGCTCGGCGCGTACGCGATTCATTCGCCCGGCGACGTCGACTATGAAACTTCCGGACGTCCGTTTGACGGCGTGGAAATTAAAATCACGGACGCCGATTCCGGGGGTCTCGGCAAAATCTTCGCCCGCAATCCGAATATGATGCGCGGCTATTTCAAGGCGCCGGAAGAAACCGCGAAAGTCGTCCGCGACGGCTGGATGGACACCGGCGACGCCGGTTATTTCAAGGAAGGCGGACATCTGGTGGTGGCGGACCGCCGCCGCGACTTGTCGCGCACCGCGGGCGACGCGAATTTTTCGCCGCAATATTTGGAAAACAAATTAAAGTTTTCGCCCCATATCAGCGAGGCGGTGGTGTTCGGAAACGGACGCGATTTTTTGACCGCGCTGGTGTGCATCCGCGCGGAAGTGACGGCGAAATGGGCGGAGCGGCGGCGCATCGCGTTCACCAGTTATGCCGACCTGTCGCTGCGCTCCGAAGTGCGCGCGCTGGTCCGCGCCGACGTCGCCGAAATCAACGCCGCCCTGCCGCCGCCGCTGCGTCTGCGAAGAATCGTCCTGCTCCCCAAAGAACTGGACGCCGCGGACGGCGAACTGACGCACATCAAAACAGTCCGCCGCGACGTCGTCGCCGCACGCTGCGAAAAAATCGTGGACGCGCTGTATTCCGGCGCCGCCGCGGCGGAATACGGCGATGCCGTTCCGCGGCACGACGGCGGACGGAGAACGAAAACCGTTCTGCAGATTGAAGATTTGGACGGATAAACCGGCGCCCGCCGCGTCTTTCTCTCTCCGGAATTTATAAGGGGGGGGGGGGGGTATTAAAAAATCAATCCGCGAACAGCGCGCCGGGATTCATAATACCGCGCGGATCTATCGCGTTTTTGATCGCGCGCATCGCGGCGAGCGCGGCGGGATTTCCGTGTTTTTGCAGAAGCGCGGCGTGCGTTCTGCCGATTCCGTGTTCGGCGCTGAACGATCCGCCCGCCTCCTCCGCGAGTTCCAAAATGCGGGCGGTTATTTTTTCGGCGAGGGCGGGCGCGTCTTCGGGCGCGCGATGCCGCGGACGAAGGGACAAATGTAAATTGCCGTCCCCCAAATGCCCGAAGGCGATAATGTGCGCGCCGTCCCCGGCGGCTTTCTCGGCGGCGGCGGCGAAGGCGGCGAGACGATGCGGCGGCAGACACACGTCCAACTTGATCCATTTTCCCTCGCGCCGCGTCGCCTCCGGCGCGAGTTCGCGCGCCGCCCAAAACTCCCGCCGCCGCGATTCCGAAAGCGCGAAAACGGCGTCTTCCGCGAATCCGCCGTCCGCCGCCGCGGATACGGCGTCCTGCAATTGCCCGGCGACGTCGCCGTCGCCGGCCGCCTCCGCCAGCACCGCCAGCGGCGGCGGCGCGGCGAACGGAAGCGCGGCGCGCGGAAAATGTTTTCGCAGCAGCGCGAACAAAACGCGCGGCATCAGTTCCAAACTCTCGATCATTCCGCCGGTATGTTTTTGGCATAAATCCGCCAGCGCGAGCGCATCTTCTATTCCGCGCACCGCGACGAAAACGGCGGCGCGGCGGGACGGACGCGGAAATAATTTTAATGTCGCGGCGGTGATAATTCCGAGCGTGCCTTCCGCGCCGATCAATAAATTTTTAAGATCATAGCCGGCGTTGTTTTTGCGCGCGCCGCGAAGCGGGCCGGCGACTTCGCCGGACGGCAGCACCGCCTCCAATCCGATGCACAATTCGCGCGCGCCGCCGTAGCGCAAAAAATTCACGCCGCCCGCGTTGGTCGCCAAATTGCCGCCGATCTGGCAGGAACCTTTCGCGCCCAAATCCAGCGGAAAAAATAAATCATGCTCCGCGGCGGCGTTTTGCAAATCTTCCAAAATGCATCCGGCCTGCGCGGTCATCATTTTTCCGGCGACGTCAATTTCCGGCGCGGCGCGCATTTTTTCCATCGCGACGACGACCGCGCGTCCGTCCGCATTCGGAATGCAGCCGGCGCGGTAGCCGGTGTTGCCGCCCTGCGGGACGACCGGCGTATTCGTCCGCGCGCAAAGTTTGACGATTTCGGACACCTGCGCGGTCGTCTTCGGTTTGACCACGGCGAGCGCGCGGCCGCGACGCGCGCCCAAAAAATCGCGCAGATATTTGTCGCCCGCCGAATCGCCGGGGACGACATCCGCCGCGCCGCAGACGGCGGCGAGTTTTTGCATCAACGCCGCATTCACCGCCGCGTCGCCGTTAAATCCGGCGCCATTTTTATCGCGCCGTCGAAGCCGGAAAATCCGCCGCGTTTCCGCTCACGCGAAACTGCGCGCGAATTTTTCGTCCGCGCGTTCGGCGATCGGCCAATGCAAAAGCGCCGCAACGACGCCCAGCAAAATCGCCAGCACCCACATTAAATCATAGCCGGCGTATATTTCATAAATCTTCCCGCCCATCCACGCGCCCAAAAACGATCCCGCCTGATGCATCAAAAACGTGACCCCGTACAACATTGACAAATGACGCACGCCGAAAAACACCGAAATCAATCCGCTGGTCAGCGGCACCGTCCCCAGCCACAGCAGTCCGATGAGCGCGCCGAACGCCACGACCGAAAACGACGACAACGGCGCGAGCAAAAACAATATGATCACCGCCGAACGCAAAAGATAAAAAATCGCCAGCACGTTCTTTTTGGGAAAGCGGTCGCCGAGCCAGCCGCACGCCAGAGTGCCGAAAATGTTAAACAATCCGACCATCGCCAGCGCCCACGCCGCCGCCGATTCGGGAATGCCGTTGTCCGCGACATACTTCGGAAGATGCGTCGCGATAAACACCACCTGAAATCCGCAGACGAAAAATCCCAGCGTCAGCAGCACATATCCGCGCACTTCCAGCGCGCACGCCAGCGCGCCGCCGCCGCTTTGTCCGGCGGCGGTGCGCGCGCCGGGCGGCAGACGCAAAAGCGGCGCCAGCGCCACCATCAGCAGCGCGCCCGCCGCCAGCGCATACAAACTCTCGCGCGCGCCGAATTGTTCCAGCAATCGCTGCGCCAGCGGCACCAGCGCGAATTGCCCGAACGATCCCGCCGCCGCGACCAACGCCAGCACCATCGAACGACGGGCGGGCGGTGCGACCTTTCCCGCCGCGCCCAAAATTACCGAAAATCCCGCGCCGCCGATTCCGATTCCGACCAGCGCCTGCCCGGCGATGAGTCCGCCGCCGGAAGCCGCGCCCGCCATTACAAACAATCCCGCCGCATACAGCGCGCCGCCGATCGCCGCCGCCGCCGCCGGACCGCGCTTGTCGGCCAACATTCCGAAAAACGGCGAGGCGATTCCCCACAAAATATTCTGCAATCCTATCGCCAGCGAAAATACGCCGATGTCCGCGATTTGCAACTCTTCGGTGAACGGGCGCAAATACAGCCCGAAACTCTGGCGAAATCCCATCGTCAAACAGATAAAAACCGCGCCGACGGCGATTACAATCGCCGCCCGGTCGCGCCCGCGCGACGGCGTCATACCGCCTCCCGCTGCGGATGGGCGCGCGCCGCGACTCGGCGCAGCCGTCCGAGCGCGTTCAAATACGCCTTCGCCGAAGCCACGACAATATCGGTATCCGCGCCGCGCCCGGTCGCGGTGCGCCCGTCGCGGTCGAGACGCACCGACACTTCGCCCTGCGAATCGCTGCCGGCGGTGATGTTGCGCACCGAATACAGCGAAACCGCGGCGCCGCTTTGCGCCACATTTTCTATCGCGCGAAAGGCGGCGTCCACCTGCCCGTCGCCCTCCGCTTCGGCGGAATGTTCGCCGTCCGGGGCGGCGAACGAAACGCGCGCGCGCGGACGAACTCCGGTCTGGGTGCGCGCCTCGAACGACAGCAGACGGTACGATTCCGCCCCGGCGGTTTCGTCTTCGGCGGCGACCGCGAGCAGATCGTCGTCGTAAATGTCGCGTTTCTTGTCCGCCAACTCCTTGAACCGCGCGAAGGCGGCGTTGAACGATTCCTCGTCCTCAAAATGCGCGCCCAGTTCCGCGAGACGGGTTTTGAACGCGTTGCGCCCGGAAAGTTTGCCGAGACGAATCCGATTGGACGCCCAGCCGACGTCTTCGGCGGACATAATTTCGTATGTCTCCTTGTGTTTCAGCACGCCGTCCTGGTGAATTCCCGACTCGTGGGCGAAGGCGTTCGCGCCGACCACCGCCTTGTTCGGCTGCACCGGAAATCCGGTGACCGAAGATACCAGCCGGCTGGCGGCGACGAGTTGGCGGGCGTCCACGCCGCTGTCGCACGAAAACACGTCGCGGCGGGTGCGCACCGCCATAATCACCTCTTCCAGCGCGGTGTTGCCGGCGCGTTCGCCGATGCCGTTAATCGTCCCTTCCACCTGCCGCGCGCCGGCCAGCACCGCCGACAGCGAATTCGCCGCCGCCATCCCCAAATCGTTGTGGCAATGCACCGAAAACACCGCCCGGTGCGCGTTCGGCACCCGCGCCATCAAACGCCCGACCAGCGCCCCGAACTGATGCGGCATCGTATATCCGACGGTGTCGGGAATGTTCACGGTCGTCGCCCCGGCGGCGATCGCCGCCTCCACGACGCGGCACAAAAAATCCTCGTCCGACCGCCCGGCGTCTTCGGGCGAAAACTCCACGTCGTCGGTATACCGCCGCGCCATTTTGACCGCCGCCGTCGCCCGTTCCAGAACTTCGTCCGGCCGCAGATTCAATTTCTCCCGCATGTGAATCGGCGAAGTGGCGATAAAAGTATGCAGCCGGCGGCGCGCGGCGGGGGCGATCGCCTCGCCGGCGGCGGCGATGTCTTTTTCGCCGGCGCGCGCCAGCCCGCACACCGCGCTTTCGCGGATATTCCCCGCGATGCGGCGGACGGCGTCAAAATCGCCGCGGCTGGACGCCGGAAATCCGGCTTCAATCACATCCACGCGCAGCCGTTCCAGTTGCAGCGCGATCTTCATCTTGTCGTCCGCGCTCATCGCGGCGCCGGCGGACTGCTCGCCGTCCCGCAGGGTGGTGTCAAAAATAATCAGTTTGTCGTTCATCGCGTTGCTCCCTTCCGCTCGCGCGGATTGGAAAAAACAAAAGAGGGTCGGAGGGTCGGGGGGAGAAAGATTAGCGCGCCTACCGACGCAACAGCGCAAGCAACGTCAAGCCGGTCGCAACCGCGCACACCACCGGAGGAGCGGAAACGGCGCGCAACAAAGCGCCCGCCGCCAACGAGCGCAAGATAATTTGTTCGGACTTCGTTCCCCGCATATTTTGCATTTTATCCGATTTCGCCCCGGTTTGTCAACTTTTTCACAAAATTTTTTCGCCGATGTTGTTTTTTGCGCGCCGTGATTCGAACGGCGCGCCTTGAATCCGTATAATAAAAAAATGGAAACTCACACAAGGGGAACGCAATAATGAAACACGATGAAATCCAATTCATGCTGCGCACAATCCGCGAATCCGCCGAGAGCGGCTATGTTCCGCCGCGCTATTTGCTCGCCATGAGAGAGGCGGCGGCGGGCATGCGAAGGGTGAAGGACAAGGATCTGCGGCGAAAATTTGACGAAACTTTGGATTCGTTGCGGTCGTGCGGCATTGTGTCGCGCTGGGATTCCCATCATTGGGACCTGGGGCTGTGCGAATTGGAGTGCGGCTGCGGCTTCGTCTGCTCTTCCGAGGGATACATTTTTTGCTATGACGAGGACGAGAGAAAGGCGGATGTTTACTCCCCCGAAGAAGTCCGCGCAATCGGCGGCGCGAAATTTTAGCGCGCCGCTTTCTCGTTGATTTTGTCAATCGCGTCCGCCGGCAGTTCGCGGACGAAGCGCGACAATTCGCACACTTCCACGTCGGTCGGACAGCCGCGCCAGTTGTGCCGCCAGCAGACAATCATGTCGCACTCTTCGGGCGGATGCCCGTGCGCGCGAAAGTTCGCGCTTTCGTACTCAAACTCCACGGATTCCTTCACCCATCCGCGCCCGTTAAATCTGCGCACGACGGCGTCTGGAAACGATGTCTGTACGCTCTCCACGATCATTCCCAACTCGTTGTACAGCATCCCGAACAAAAGCACCACGCCCATCTCGTTGATCGGGGCGTACACCAATCCGCGATAATTAATCGGCTCGCCCGTGATGGCGTCCACGCGCCCTTTCTTTTTGCTCCTTTTGACGGAATCCAACGATTCGGACTCCGACGCCGCCTCCGAAAACGACGCCAACGCGGGCAAAATCCGCAGGCGGTAGAGTTCGCCCGCTTTCACCGTTTCCACGAAAACAAAATCGCCGACGGATGCGCCGCGCGCCTTATACCATCCGCGCGCGCCGAAAAAACGGCGGTTGACCGGGTCGTACGTAAGTTCCTGCGCGATTTTTGCATCGTCAAACAAAACGGCGACGCGCATGCTTTTGCCGCCTTCGGGCGCGTTCGCCAATCCGCGCACCGGCACGATGCCGTAGCGCAAATAGGTGGAAGTTATTTTTACGCCTTTCGCCGAATCTTTCATCGCGCGCTCCTTTCCGAAAGCCGAATTATATCCGATTACCGCGCCAAGACGGACGGCAGCCAGAGGGCGATTTGCGGGAACGCCGTCAATAGCGCGATGAAACCGCACATGATCAAAAACATCGGAAATCCCGCGCGGGCGATAAAGCCGATCCCCCGCCCGGTCATTCTTTGCAATACGAATAAATTGAATCCGATCGGCGGCGTAATTTGCGCCATCTCCACCGCCACCATCAAATAAACGCCGAACCACAATAAATCAAATCCCGCCGCGCGGATCAGCGGCTCTATCACCGCCATCGTCAGCACGATCAGCGAAATGCCGTCCAAAAAACATCCCAGCGCGACATAAAACACGGTCAGCATCGCAATCAACAGCGGCGGCGACAAATCCATCGCCGCGACCCCCTCCGCCAGTCCGCGCGGAATGCCGGTAAATCCCATCGCCAGCGACAAGAAATCCGCGCCCATCAGAATGAACATGATCATCGCCGAAGTCCGCACCGCCCCGGACAACGCCTCGCGAAACGCCGCCCATGACATCGCGCCCCGCCCGCAGGACAACGCCAGCGCGCCCAAAACGCCCAGCGCGGCCGCCTCCGTCGCGGTCGCCGCGCCGGAATAAATCGCGCCGATGACGGCGACGATCACCGACAACGCCGGCGCCAAAAGCAATATCGCGCGCCCGAATCCGGGGACCGGCTCGCGGTCGGCGCGCGGATTGCGCAGTCCCCACGCCGCGACATATCCCATAAACAAAAACGCCAGCAGCGCGCCGGGCAAAAGCGCGGCGATAAATAATTGCGTGATGGATTCGTTGACCGTAACGCCGTAAATGATCATCGCAATGGACGGCGGAATCAGAAGACCCAGCGTACCGGCGCCGGACAGCGTGCCGACGATCATTTTTTCGGGATAACCGCGGCGGCGCAATTCGGGTATGGACATTTTGCCGACCGTGGCGACGGTCGCCGCCGAAGAACCGGACACCGCGGCGAATATCGCCGACGCGCCGATGTTGATATGCAGCGCGCCGCCGGGCAGACGGCGGACGAACGGCGACAATCCGGCGAACAACGCCTCCGACAATTTGGAGCGGAATAAAATCTCGCCCATCCAAATGAACAGCGGCAGCGCGGTCAGAGACCACGACGACTGCCCGCCCCAAATCGTGAGCGCCATCGCGTCCCCGGCCGGCCGTTCGGTGAACAACACCATTCCCAGCATCGCCGACAAAAGCAAAGACGCGCCCACCCACACGCCGCCCGCCAAAAGCAAAAACAACGCGGCGACAAAAACCGTCGACAATATTAATTCGGACATTTATTAGTTTTGCATTCCGGATTTCGGATTTCGGAATTTAAGGGCGCGAAGTGCCGCCGCCGGAATCGTTTTGCGCGTCCGACGTTTTGTTTCCGGCGCGCGCGGTTTCAATTCCGCCGTGCAAAACCGCGACCGCGAAAAGCAGCGCGCCGAACGCGACCGGCGTCTGCGGAATCCACAGCGGCATCGCGTCCGCGCCTTCGCTGCGCGATTCCAGCAGCCACGAAAAAAATGCCAGCCGCGACAAATAAAACGCCAACAACGCGGCGGCGAAAAACATCGCCGCATGGGCGCACAAAGACAAACGGCGGCGGTGCGGCGGCGGCAATAATTCCGTCAAAAACGAAACATAAATATGCGCCCCCGCGCGAAAGGCGGGCGCCAATGCCAGAAATGTCGCGGACGCCATCACATATCCGGCGACGTCGGTCGCGCCGCCGCCGTATATTCCGAACAATCGCGCGACAATTCCGAACGCCACCAGCAGACAAAGCGCGATCAACAGCGCCCCGGAAAGCCACGAACACGCCGCATATACGCGATTCAAAAAACCGGCGACGCGCGCCGCGAAAACGTCAGCCGGCACCGTTTCGCCGCGGACGAAAAACGAATTCCGGCGCGAATCCGATCCGCATCGCCGCGGACAATTTCGGAATATTCCGGCGCGAAAAAAAGTACGCCGCGGCTATTCCGCGGCGCGATAACGCGCGAGAATCGCGCGTCCCTGTTCTCCGGATTCTTCCAGCCATTCGGCGCGGAGTTGCGCGCCGGCTTCGGCGAAATCATTCTGCAATTGCGCCGGGGCGTCGCCGACCTCCATTCCTTTCGCGCGGAATTGTTCGACATACCAGCCGGCGAGTTCCTCGGCCTTCGCCCATCCTTTTTCTTCGGCGCGCGTCGCGGCTTCGCGCACCGCCGCCCGCGCGGAGTCGTCGAGATTCTCCCACGCCTCCTTGTTGGCGAAAACCATATTGCGCGGCAGCCACGCGCGCACGTCGTAATAATAATTGACATGCTCCCAAAGTTTGCGGTCGTAGCCGGTGGAGCCGGACGACACCATTGATTCGGCGGCGCCGGTGGCGAACGCCTGCTGCAATTCCGCCGCTTCAATTTTCGTCGGGGACATTCCCATCAATTCGGCGAGACGCGAAGTAATGGCGTTGTAGGCGCGAAATTTCAATCCGCGCAAATCGTCCTTGGAACGCGCCGGACGGACGCTGTAAAATCCCTGCGGCGGCCACGGCACCGAATACAACAATACAAGTCCGGATTCGTCCAGTTTTTTCTCCAAATCCGGGCGGGACGCCGCATACAGCCGCCGCGCGTCCGCGAAACTCGTCGCCAAAAAGGGGACGCTGTCCAGACCGAAAAGCGGATCTTCGTTGCCCAGCGCGGAAATCAGACGCTCGCCGATCGGCGCCGCGCCGCGCCGCACCGCGCCGTAAATTTCCGCGCCGCCGAACAGCGAACCGCCCGGATGCGCGACAATTTCCAGCGCGCCGCCGCTGTCGCGGGTCGCCTCGGCGGCGAACTCCACGCCGATTTCGGAATGATAGTTGGACGCGGAATACGCCATCGGCATGTCCCATTTTTCCGCCGCCCGCGCGGCGCAGAACGGCATAGCGCACGCCAGCGAATACAAAACAATGTTGCGAATTCGCCGTGTTTGCAAAATCGTCCGAATTGTCTTTTTCATTTTCATGCTCTCCCCTTCCCGCGACGCGGTCTGTTCAGTTACGCGATTATAACCCGAAACGCGCCGGGGAAAACGCCGCCGCCGAAATTCGCGGCGCGTCCCCGCACATCAAATCGGCGACAAGTTCGCCGGTGGCGGGCGCGGTCGCAAAGCCGATATGCTGGTGCGCGGTCGCCAGCCATAGTCCGGGAATTTTGCATTCGCCGACAATCGGCATCGCGTCCGGCGCGGTCGGGCGCGCGCCGAACCAGTCGCCGCCGATTTGCGCGCCGAGGCCGTGAACCGCCTCGCGCAGACGGCGTTCCGCCGCGTCCAGTTGCGCCTTCGGCGGCGGCGCGTCCAGCCCGGCGAAATATACGCCGGAAGTCATGCGGACGGACGTCTCCTGCATCACCGCGATATACCCGCCGTCCACATCGGCGACGGCGACATTTAATTCCGCGTCGCCGGGGGCAAAGTTGCGGTGGCCGCCGCGCTCAAACGCGATCGGCGCGCGGATATTCATTCGCCGCAAAAAATCGCGGGACCACGGCCCCAGCGCGACGACCGCCGCCTTCGTTTTAAGTTTGCCGCCGCCGCGAAACGTCGTCTCCCATCCGTCCCGCAGCGGGCGGAGCGCGCGAATATCCTCCCGCATAAAACGCCCGCCGCGTTCGGAAAATTGTTTCGCATATTCGCGCACCGCGCGGCGCGGATCCGGCGCGGAAAATGTTTCCGGCAAATATACGCCGCGCGCGAACAGCGGACGCGACGACGGCGCGAGTTCGGCGATTCGCGCCGCGTCCGCGATTTCATAACGGACGCCGAGCGAATCCCACAGCCGGCGTTCGGCGGCGGCGGCGGCGAAACTTCGTTCGCGGCGATAACATTTCATCCAGCCGCCTTCGCGCGGATAGTTTCGCAGTCCGCATTCCGCCATCCACCGCCGATGCAGCGTTTTGGAACGCGACAACAACGCATACAGGGATCGCGCGCGCCGCGCCGAAGAATCCGCCGCGGAATGTTTCCAAAACCGCCAAAGCCACGGCAAATTCGCGGCGGCATACCGCCGGTGCAGACGCAAAGATTCGCCGCCGCAAAGCAGCGAAAAAAGATTCGCGCGCAGCGACGGATTGTTGAGCGGGACGGCGGAACTGTCGGAGACAATTCCGGCGTTGCCGCCGGAAGTTTCGGACGCCGGCGGCGCGCGGTCTATCAAAAAAACATCGCGCCCGCGCCGCCGCAGCATCAGCGCGGCGCAGACGCCGACTCCGCCCGCCCCCAGCACGGCGACGGAATCACCCGGCAAGCCAAACTCCGCGACAAAAATCCATCTTTCTATTATGTCATAATTTTCGCCGCCGCGCCATTCCCGCGAACGCGAAAATCTTTTGGAAATTACAAAGAATCATTTCCGCCCTTGTTCCATTCCCGAGAAAGCGGGAATCCCTTTGCGCGAAAGCGCAAACGATTCGCCTTCGGCGAATGAGATTCCGGCTTTCGCCGGAATGGCGGCACTTTTAATCTCTTAATTAAAATACACCATTCCGGCGAAAGCCGGAATCTCTTTGCGCGAAAGCGCAAACGGCGGATTCGCCTTCGGCGACAGTTTGCGCCTTCGGCGCGGAGATTCCTGCTTTCGCAGGAATGGGACGTCTCCAATTAAAAATGCGGCGTTATAATACGGGCGTGGCGGACGACGGAACTTTGCGGGGATTTTCGCGCGGCGAGTTCGCGCGGCGGGTCGGCGCGGCGCAGCGGCGGATGGCGCGGGCGCGGCTGGACGCGATTGTGCTGACCACCGCCGCCGATATTTATTATTTCAGCGGCTTTCATACGCTGTTTTGGCAAAGCCCCTCCCGTCCGTGGTTTTTAATCGTCCCCGCCGACGGCGCGCCTTCCGCGGTCATTCCCGACATCGGCGCGGCCGCGATGGCGAAAACATGGATCGACGACATACGATGCTGGCCCTCGCCGCGCCCGCGCGACGAAGGCGTCTCCCTGCTCGCGGCGGCGTTGAAAAAAATCCCCGGACGGCGCGGCAAAATCGGAATGATGCTGGGTTCGGAAAGCGTCGTGCGAATGCCCCTTTCCGACTTTCTGAAATTGCGCGACCTGCTGCGGCCGATTTCCGTCGCGGACTGCGCCCCGCTGATGCAAAATTTGCGGATGTGCAAATCGCCGGCGGAGATCGCGAAAATCCGCCGCGTCGCCGGCATATCCGCCGCCGCCTTCGCCGCCCTGCCGTCTTTGGCGGCGGCGGAGATGGGCACGCGCGAAATCGTCCGGCGTCTGCAGACGCGGATGATCGCGGACGGCGCGGACGATGTGCCGTATTTGTCCGCGGCTTCCGGCGACGGCGGCTACGACGACATCATCAGCGCGCCGGATTCGGTCGCCGTCAAAACCGGGCGGATTTTGATGATTGACGCCGGGGCGCGGCGGGACGGTTATTTTTGCGATTTCAACCGCAACTACGCGGTCGGACGGCAGGCGGACACTGACACGCGCCGCGCACTTGCGACGTTGACGCGGGCGTTAAAAGCCGGATTCGCCGCCGTCCGTCCCGGCGCGACCGCCGCCGATGTGTGGCGGGCGATGTGCGCGGAGTTGCCCGCCTCCGGCGCGGGACGAATGGGACACGGCGTCGGACTGCAGCTGACCGAGCCGCCGTCCCTTTCCAAAAACGATTCCACCGTGCTGCGGGAAAACATGATTCTCGCGCTGGAACCGTCCCTCGTCGTGGCGCCCGGAAAAATACTGGTGTGCGAAGAAAACATTCTCGTCCGCGAAGACGGCGCGCGATGGCTGCACCGCCGCGCCGGAAGCGCGTTGCCGTTGATTTCGTGAGCGCGCAATTCAACCGCGTAGAGTTTGACGGGACGCTGCGTCCGGCGGCGGAGGGCGGGCGTATCGGCGTCGTCGCGCTGGCGACCGATTTGACGATTGAGCGCGACATGCGGCGGATGCTGCCGCCGGGCGTGGAAATGTTTACCAGCCGGGTGCGCAACGCCAATCCGTTGACGCCGGAAAATTTGCGCGCCATGCGCGGCGACATCGCGCGCGCCGCCGCCTCGCTTTTGCCGGGGCGCGGCGTGGATGTCGCGATATACGCCTGCACTTCGGGCGCGGCGGTTCTCGGCGCGGAAACCATCCGCCGGGAAATGCGGCGCGCGCATCCGAATGCGCCGATTACAACTCCGACGGAGGCGGCGGTCGCGGCGTGCGCGGCGCTCGGCGTCTCTCGCATCAGCGCGCTGACGCCGTATGTTCCGGAAATTAATCGCGCCTTGGAGGCGGAATTCGCCGCCGCCGGACGCGCGTTCGTCAATGTGGACAGTCTGGGATTTGAAGACGACATGCTGGTCGCCGACATCGCGCCCGAAGACATCGTCCGTTTTGCAAAACAAGCGCGCAATCCGCGGGCGGAGGCGCTGTTTATTTCCTGCACCGCGATGCGCGCCGCGGAAGTCGCGGAAGAAATTGAAAACGCGATCGGAATTCCGGTGATTACCAGCAATCAGGCGCTGGCGTGGCATTCCCTGCGGCTGCTCGGGCATAAGGAGAAAATAACGGAATTCGGCGCGCTTATGCGGACGATATGAAAAATACCGCCCCCCCCCCCGAAATACGCCACGCCGCCAATGCAACGGCGGCGGACGGCGAATATCCGCGCGCGCTGCATTCGGCGTTGTCGCCGCGCGACGGGGATAGCGCCTTCGCGGAAATTTCGCGCTGGCCGCGATATGCGCCGACGCCGCTGCGCGCGCTTCCCGAAATGGCGCGGCGGGCGAAAATATGCGACGTTTTGTACAAGGACGAAAGCCGCCGGTTTCCGCCGGTGCGAAGTTTTAAGGCGCTCGGCGGCGCATTCGCGGTATATCAACTTCTCGCCGAAACGGTGCGCGAAAAAATCGGACGCGCGCCCGCTTCGGCGGAACTTGTTTCCGGCGCGCATTCGGAACATGTCCGTAAAATTACGGTCGCCGCCGCGACCGACGGCAATCACGGACGCGCCGTCGCCTGGGGCGCGCAAATGTTCGGCTGCGGCTGCCGCATTTTTATTCACGCCGGAGTAGACGAAGAACGCAAACTTGCGATGGAATCGCTCGGCGCGCGGGTTATCCGAATCCGCGGCGATTATGACGAATCGGTGCGTTTCGCCGCCGCCGAGAGCGAAAAAAACGGCTGGACTGTCGTCTCCGACACTTCCTACGCCGGCTACGAGGACATCCCGCGCCGGGTGATGGCGGGATATTGCGTAATGGCGGACGAAATACTGCGACAGACGCCGTTTCCGTTCACCCATTTTTTTGTGCAGGGCGGCGTCGGCGGACTGGCGGCGGCGATGTGCATGCGTCTGTGGTGCAAACTCGGCGCACGCCGTCCGCGCGTCGTCGTGGTGGAACCGGCGGCGGCGGATTGTCTGTATCAAAGCGCGCTGTGCGGCGAGGCGCGCGCGGTAAAAATCCGCGAAGAAACAATTATGGCGGGACTCAGTTGCGGCGAACCGTCGCCGCTGGCGTGGAAGATTTTGCGCGAAGGCGCGCACGATTTTATGACGATCCCGGACGACGTCATTCCGCCGCTGATGCGCGAACTGGCGGACGGCGAGCCGCCCGTTGAAGCGGGCGAATCCGCCCCCGCCGGACTCGCCGGATTTCTGGCGGCGGCGGCGGACGAATCGCTGCGCGAAAAAATGCATATCAAGACCGATTCCCGCGTACTCGTCATCGGCGGCGAAGGCGCGACCGCCCCGAAGTTGTACGAAAAAATCACCGGCCGCGCGCCGGCGTTATAATTACCCGATGATGCAAACGCAAAAAAAGTTTTTGCAGTTTTTTCAATTTTACGGCGGGCGTAAACTCTGCGCGCTTACCGCAGCCGCGTTATTGACGGCGGCGAGTGCGGCGGCGGAAGAGCCGCAGGAAAAAACACTGTCGGGCGCGGAAGTGATGAAAATGTTATCCGGCAACTCGGCGGTATACGAAGACGGCGCGAAACAATTTTTCGGCGCGGACGGAAGCACCTTTTATCAGGCGTCCGGACGCCCCGTGGAACGCGGCACATGGCGCGTCTCCGAAGACCAATATTGTTCCCGCTGGGGAATCGCCGGACGCCCCAGCCCCGAAGCGTGCTATACAATGCGGCGCGAAAACGGACAAATCACATGGAACCAAAAATATCCGGCGGTGATTCGCGAAGGCGATATTTTTAATCCCGCCGCGCCCGTCGGGGTTGAATAATGCGAATGATTCGCGCCGCGGATTTATGAACGCGTTGCTGGCTTTGGTTTGCGGCGCGCTCATCGCGCTGCAGGCGGCGACCAACGCGGTGCTGTTCCGGTCGCTGGAAAATGTCGTCTGGTCCGCCGCGGTTTTGCTCGCGGTCGGATTGTGTGTTTTGCTGCTGGCGGCGGCGGCGACCGGAGCGGTGCCGCCCGCCGCGGCGCAGTTCAAAGCCGCGCCGGCGTGGGCGTATACCGGCGGCATTGTCGTGGCGACTTATGTCGTGGTAATTACATTTCTGGTGCCGAAAATCGGCGTGGGCAACGCGGTCGTGCTGATTGTCGCCGGGCAAATTATGGCGGCGGTGTTGTTTGACCATTTCGGATTGTTCGGCGTGGAACAAAAACTGATGGACATCAAACGCGCCGCCGGAATTGTTCTGTTGACCGCCGGAGTGTATCTGGCGAGAACCTGACGCCCCGCCGCGCCCGTTTTTGAACATTTTTGGGACTTGTCGCGGCGCCCCGCAATCACGCGAACCCGCGAAACGGACGGCGACGGCGCAAAAAAAAGTCCGTCCGAAAAAACGGGCGGACTTTGGGAGGAGAAAAAATCCCGGCGGCGTCCTACTCTTGCGCCGCGCCTTGTAATACAATTCTCCCAGCGGCGGAAAGCCGTTTTTAAGTTTGCACACGCGGAGACTAAAATAATGAATGACAACCCTTTCGCCGATTTTTCAATGCTGACTTTTGACTGCTACGGCACGTTGATTGACTGGGAAAGCGGAATCTGGCGGGCGTTGCAGCCGCTGCTGCGCGCCAACGCCGAACCCGGCGCGGCGGACGAAAACGACACCCGCGCCCGCATGCTGGCGGCGTTCGCCCGGCACGAAAGCGCGGTGCAAAGCGAATCGCCGTCCATGCCCTATCCGGATGTGCTGGCGCAAACCCACATGCGGATCGCCGCCGAGCGCAAATTTCGCGCCTCCGCCGAAATGCGCGAAACATTCGGCAACTCGGTCGGCGACTGGCCGGCGTTTGAAGACAGCGCGGAAGCGCTGCGGATATTAAAAAACAAATTCCATCTCGGAATTTTATCCAATGTGCATCGCGCCGGTTTCGCCGCTTCGGCGCGAAAACTCGGCGTCGAGTTTGACGAAATATTCACCGCCGAAGAAATCGGCGCCTACAAGCCGGACCCGAAAAACTTTCAATACATGCTGGCGGAATTGTCCAAACGCCGCGGACTTTTACCCGGCGCGGTTTTGCATGCGGCGCAAAGCATATTCCACGACATTAAACCCGGGCGCGAAGCCGGCCTGTCGCTGGTTTGGATAGACCGGCAGAATCTTTCCGGCGGCGGCGACTGGGGCGCCACCGCCAAAGTAGAAGACGCCCCCCGCCCCGATTGGACGTTCCCCGATTTGCTGTCCTTCGCGCGCATGTCGAACGCGAAGGCGGAATAAAGAATTGACGGACATTATTCCGCCCGGCAGCGTTGCAACAATAAAATCGCCAACGCATAAAAAAAGCCCGTCCGAAAAAACGGGCGGGCTTTGGGAGGAGAAAAAAATCCCGGCGGCGTCCTACTCTTGCGCGGTCAAAACCGCACTACCATCGGCGATAAAGCGTTTCACGGTCCTGTTCGGAATGGGAAGGGGTGGTGCCGCTTCTCTATGACCGCCGGAAAACCGGCGCATATCGGAAACTCTTAAAACAAATCGCTTCCGAAAAGCAAAAATGCAGATCCCGTCCAAAAGAAAATTAAAATGACCGCATAAAGTTTTCGCAGATGACGATGAACGCGCACATGGCGGAAAAATTCGAGCCGCAGACATTCAAACGCGGCAAGCACGAACGCGACAGAAACAAATGCGGCGGCAAACCACGACATGGCGGGAGTATAGCACGGATGAACAACGGAATACGATCAACACGATATGCGCCCGCGTTTTCGACAAACGCGCACGAATATGGAATCAAGCCGCACGGACAATTAGTAGCGGTTAGCTTAACGCGTTGCCGCGCTTCCACATCCGCCCTATCAACCTTGTGATCTTCAAGGGTCCTTTTGGAGGGTCAAGCCCTCGGGAAGTCTCATCTTGAGGGGGGCTTCCCGCTTAGATGCTTTCAGCGGTTATCCCGTCCGAACGTAGCTACCGGGCAATGCCATTGGCATGACAACCCGAACACCAGGGGTTCGTCCACTCCGGTCCTCTCGTACTAGGAGCAGCTCCTCGCAAACTTCCAACGCCCGCTGCAGATAGGGACCGAACTGTCTCACGACGTTCTAAACCCAGCTCACGTACCACTTTAAATGGCGAACAGCCATACCCTTGGGACCTGCTACAGCCCCAGGATGTGATGAGCCGACATCGAGGTGC
>JBPCXA010000046.1:0-6131 GCA_051008975.1 Gammaproteobacteria bacterium | reverse complement strand
CATCGCCGCGCTACTTGATTTTCGCCTCTTTGTAGAGGACGTGTTTGCGCGCCTTGGGGTCGTACTTGCGCGTCTCCATTTTGTCGGGATGCTCGCGCTTGTTTTTGGAGGTCGTGTAGAAATGCCCGGTGCCGGCGGACGACACCAGACGGATTTTTTCGCGGACGCTCTTCGCCATCGCCGCGCCCTCCCTTAAAGCCGCCCCCGCCGGCGGAGATCTCCGACGACGGATTCAATGCCGTTTTTGTCGATGGTGCGGATGCCGTGCGCCGAGACGCGCAGCGTGATATGCCGCTTTTCGGACGGCAGCCAAAACCGCTTTTTGTGCAGATTCGGCAGGAATACCCGCTTGTTTTTGTTGTTGGCGTGCGAGACGTTGTTGCCGCTCATCGCGCGTTTTCCGGTCACCTGGCAAATTCGGGACATTGCGAACTCCGATACGATAAAAACGCCATTATACCCCCGCCGCCGTCCGGAGTCAAATTTTTTCCGCCGCCAGCGCGCCGAGAAACCGCCCGGCGTGATGGACAGCCGGATAACGGGGCGGAATTTGCGTGAGCAAACCCACCACCTGGTCGTAGTTTGCGAGTTGATAATGCGCCGCCATCAGCGCCAGCAGGACGATTTGGCCGGATTCCGCGCCGACGTCTATATGTCCGCTCGCCACCAGCGCGTCCGCGGATTTTAGAATGGCGGGGGCGTCCCGCAGTGACAGCGCGCGCCAAAAACGGGTGTAGCGCGCCGGCAATTCGTCCGCTTCTTCGTCCAACATCGCGGCAACGCACGGTTCCGCCGCCAGAATTTCCCACACTTCTGCCGTTTGCGCGGCGGCGGCGTACGGCAGAAGCAGGGCGGACAAGTCGCTGACCGAAAGCATGTAGGATTCCGCGATTCGGTCGTCCGCCGCGAGGCAGGAAATTTTTTGCAGCGCGGCGATTTTCTCTCGCAACTCGCCGTCCGGAAGATTGATGTCGGCGAGCAGCGCTTGCGTCGCCGCCGCCCGCAGCGACGGCGGCGAACGGCGCATCGGCGCGCGCGCGCCCGTCAAAGGGGGCGGACGCGCGCCGGCCATTTCCATAAACGGCACCGGCAGGCCGGGCGTGTTCGCCCAGGCGAAAAATGTCCGGCGGAAAAAAGCGCGCGGCGCCTCGTGTTCCAAATACGGGAAATAATCGGAATTGACCGGCGCCGTGAAGGACGCGAAATAGGGCGCGAGATGGGCCTTGTCGCCGACAAAAATCGTCTCCATCGCCGCGGCGTCAAAATAGTCGTAGGCGGCGAAAAACGCGCGCGCGCCGTCGTCGGCGAAAACGGCGTCCGAAAACGGCGGAATTGTCTCCTTGGCGGCGATCAGCACCGCGTCGCCTAGGCCGGAAAGATACATCCGATAGTCGCCGAATTCCTCGCCCAGCGCGGCGGCAACGGACGCGAATATCTGCGGCGAATTTTCGTAAAACGGCATCCATTGGATGAATACGCCGTCGTCGGCGAGAGATTCCTTCGCCTGCCGGTAAAATTCGCGGGTGAACAGCCCGCCGATGCCGCTGATCCACGGATTGGACGGCTCCGAAATGATGACGTCGTACCGCGCGGAGGCGCGGGCGAAGACGCTTTTGGCGTCGTCAAAAATAAAGTTGTTGCGCGGGTCGGAAAACACCGGGGTGATTTTGTCGCCCAAACGCCGCGCCCCCTCCGCCATCAGCGGTTCAATTTCAATATTGTCGAGACGCCGCAAATGCGGCGACTGCAGCAGCGCGCGCGAAGTGAGACCGGAGCCGAATCCGATATTCGCCGCCAGACGCGCCTCCGGATGCGCCAGCAACGCCAGCAACGCGGCGATGGTCATCGTCATTTCGTCGCCGGTGTATGACGCTCCGCCGTAGGCCAGCGAAGCGTCGCTTTTGCCGTTGGTGCGAATGCTGAGCGTGTATTCCGGCGCGTTTGGCGCGGGCGATTTCAACACCGCCACCGAGGCGGTTTTCCCGTCCCGGTAAAACACGACTTCATTGTGTTCTTCCAACGCCTTCCCCTGCCGGTAAATTCCGGCGGCGGCGTAGCGGGCGGGAATGTCCCCCAGCAGCAACGCCGCCGCGGTCGCGGCGATCGTCGTCATCGTCGCAAACGCCGAAAGCCGCCGCCGCCGCAAATACGCGAACAACGCGCAGCCGAGAAGCAAGTCGCACATCGCGCCGATAATCATCGCGTTTCGCGCGCCGGTTTCGGGAAGCAGCCAATGGACGGTCCAATAGACGCCGACAATCGCGCCGAGCGTATTCGCCGCATAAATGACGCCGAGAGACGCCTCGCCGCGGTCCCGCATCAGGCGGCGGGTGAGCAGCGGCAGGGTCATTCCCGCGCACACCGCGGTCGGCAAAATCAACGCCGCCGCCATCAGTCCGCCCAGCAGCCAGTGATAGATATGCGCCGATTCGCCGCGCGGCAAATCCTCCCACAAATAGGCGTAAAACTTGAACGCCTGCGGATACGCGATTAAAGACACTAACGCCATGACGCCCATCGCAATTTGCACCTTTGCCAGCAGGGCGATCGGCTCCGCAACGCGGTCGGCGCGGCGGCGCACAAGCAGCCCGCCGGCCGCCAGCCCGAAAATGAACACCGCCAGCATAATTTCAAACGAATACACCGAGCCGCCCAGCAAAAGCGAAATCAGGCGCGTCCACACCACCTCGTAAATGAACGACGACATTCCGGTAATCGCCGCGGTGAGCAGCAAAATTTTCGCCGTCGTCGCCGCGGCGGACGGCGAAGGCGATTCTTCCGCGGGCGGCGGCGCCTCGCCGAAACGCCGCGACAAATACCAGACGACGGCGGCGATGACCGCGTTAATCGCGCCGCCGGCGAGTCCCGCGCCGACCAGTCCGCCCGCCGGCACGAGCCAGAATCCGCCGGTCAGTACGCCCGCCGCCGCGCCCGCCGAATTGACGAAATACAGCGCCGCAATCGTGCCGCCCGGACGCGCCGGCCAGCGGCGCACGACGCCCGCCGCCAGCAGCGGAAAAGTCGCGCCCAGCAACACCGCCTGCGCCAGAATTAAAGACGCCCCCAGCGTCCATTTGAATAATTGCGCGGAAAAGTCGCCGTGCAAATTCGGCAGAACATCTTGCAACGCCCACGCCTGCGCGACGAGAAATATATCGTGAAAATACACCGCGATAACCGCCAAAAGCGCCTCCGCGGCGGCATACACGACCAGCGGCGAAGACAAGCGGCGGCTGTGGCGGGCGGCGAGCAGCGAACCGGCGGCGATGCCGAAAAGAAAAATCACCAGCACCAGCGCCTGCGCATAAGCGGCGTGGCCGAGAAAAATTTTCAGATACCGCGCCCACAAAGATTCATAAATCAGCGCGGCAAATCCGGAGGCGGTAAAAATCAGATAAAACCACCATTTTTGCGGCATCCTTTCCGCGGCGGCGGCGGCGACATCCGCCCGCGCGACATCGTCGCCGTCGCGCGAATGCAAATCGGCGGCGACGCCGAAATCGGAGTCGGGGGAAGGCGCGGTCGCCATGTTATTTCCGGTCATGTATTTGCACGAACGGGCGGGAGGCGGGGCCGATATATTCGGCGGCGGGGCGAATCAGACGGTTGTCGGCGCGTTGTTCGATAATGTGCGCCGCCCAGCCGGACAGCCGCGAGACGACGAACAGCGGCGTAAACAGCGGCGTCGGCACGCCCATAAAATGATACGCCGAGGCGCTGTAAAAATCCAGATTCGGAAACAAGTTTTTCGCCCCCCGCATTTTTTTCTCGACTTCCTCGGACACCGCGAACAAATGCGCGCGCGGATGCCCCCGCGACAGGCGGCGCGATTCTTCCTTGATAATGTCGCTGCGCGGGTCGCATTCGGAATAGACCGCGTGGCCGAATCCCATAATTTTTTTCTTCGCCGCGAGCATCGCGTCCACGCCCGCCCCCGCCTCCGCCGGCGACGCGAATTGTTCGATCAATTGCATCGCGTTTTCGTTGGCGCCGCCGTGCAGCGGTCCGCGCAGCGCGCCGATTGCGGCGGTTATCGCCGAATGAAAATCGGACAATGTCGCCGCGACGATGCGCGCGGTGAACGTGGAGGCGTTAAATTCGTGTTCGGCATACAGCACCAGCGACACGTTCATCGCCGCGATATGCTCCTCCTTCGGCGGCGCGTTGGTAATCAAACGCAGGAGTTGCCCGGCGATGTCGCCGTCCGGCGTATTCACGTCGGCGCGTTCGCCGGATTGCGCGAAACGATGCCAATAACCGAGCGCGGACGGGAAAAACGCCAGCAATCGTTCGGCGGTGCGGTGTTCGTCCGCGTCTTCCGGTTCCACCGCGCCCAGCACGGAACAGGCGGTGCGCATCGCGTCCATCGGATGCGCGGCGGCGGGAATGCGTTCCAGGGCGTCGCGCACCGCCGGGGGCAATTCGCGCAGCCCGGCGAGACGCGTCTTAAACGCCGCCAGTTCGTCGGCGGTCGGCAATTCGCCGCGCAGCAGCAGCCACGCGGTTTCTTCAAAACCGGTATGCGCCGCGAGATCTTCTATGCGGTAGCCGCGATAATCCAGCCCGCGCCCTTCGTGTCCGCAGGTGCATATCGCCGTCCGCCCGGCGGCGACGCCGCGCAGCCCTTGGGTACTGTCTGTTTTTGCGTTCATTTGGATTCTCCGAACAGTGCGTCCATTTTCTTTTCGTACTCGTGATAGTTCAGATTCGCGTACAACTCTTCGCGCGTCTGCATCATTCCGACCGCCGCTTTTTGCCCGCCGTCGCGGCGGACGGCGGCGTATACCGTTTCGGCGGCGCGGTTCATCGCGCGAAAGGCGGAAAGCGGAAACAGCATCATATCCGCGCCCGCGTCCCGCAACTCGGCGGCGGTGAACATCGGCGTCCGCCCGAATTCGGTGATATTCGCCAGCAGCGGGACGGGACAGCCGTCTTTGAACGCGCGATAATCGTCCAGCGTCTCCGCCGCCTCGGCGAAAATCATGTCCGCGCCGGCCTCCGCATACAAACACGCGCGGGCGACGGCTTCGTCCCGCGTTTCGCTCGCCAGCGCGTCGGTGCGCGCCATTATCACAAAACTCTCGTCGGTGCGCGCGTCGACGGCGGCGCGGACGCGGTCGGCCATTTCTTCCGGCGTCGTCAGCGTTTTATTCGGGCGATGACCGCAGCGTTTCACGCCCGTTTGATCTTCCAAATGCATTCCGGCGGCGCCGGCGCGGATCAATTCCTTCGTCGCGCGCGCGATATTGAGCCACGAACCGAATCCGGTGTCGGCGTCCACCAGCAGCGGCAGCGGCGAGGCGGCGGTGATGCGCCCGGCGTCCGCCAGCACATCGTGCATCGTCGTCGCCGCCAAATCGGGCATTCCCATTCCCGCCGCGACGCCGCCGCCCGAAAGATAGAGGGCGCGAAATCCCGCCTTTTCGGCGAGCATCGCGCAATAGGCGTTGACCGCCCCGGCGACCAGCAGCGGGCGTTCTTCCGTTATCGCCCGGCGGAATTTCGCCCCCGCCGAATTGTCGGATTGTGTCGTCATCGTTTGTTCCGCATTTTTCCCAAAGCCGCAAAAACCGCGCGGCGACAATCCGCGATTTTACCCCGCCCGCCGCCGAAAATCCAAAGTGCCCAAAAATTCCATTCCTGCGAAGGCAGGAATCTCCGCGCCGTAGGCGCAAATTGTCGCCGCTTTGCGGCGAATCGGCGAATGAGATTCCGGCTTTCGCCGGAATGGCGGCACTTTTAACCTCTTAATTAAAATACGCCATTCTGGCGAAAGCCGGAATCTCTCTGTTTTCGCGCCGAAGGCGCAAATTTCCCGCCGCTTTGCGGCGGCGGAGATTCCTGCCTTCGCAGGAATGGGACAAAGGGGCGAAAAAAAATCGTAAAAAAATTGAAAACGCGGATTTTTTACCCCCGTTCTCTGATAAAATCCAATTTTTACCGCACTCAAAAGGAGCGTTCTACGATGAAAACTGCTGCCCCCCCCCCCCCTTGTGTCGCCTTGTTTTGGCGGATTTTCGCCGTCCTTTGCGCGTTGACGGGCGGCGGCGCCCTGGCGGGGCATAACGATGCGGGCGTAGCCGCCACCTGCACCGGCGAGCAAATCGACAGACGAGCGTTTTATCCTACGG
>JBPCXA010000045.1:0-11499 GCA_051008975.1 Gammaproteobacteria bacterium | reverse complement strand
CATCCACACCGATTTCACGCGCGGATTCATCCGCGCCGAAGTATGCGACTGGCAAGATTTCGTCCGTTTGGGCGGCGAAACGGCGGTCCGCGCCGCCGGCAAACTCCGCTCCGAAGGCAAGGACTACCTCGTCCAAGACGGCGATGTAATGCATTTCCGATTTAATGTTTAATGAATTAGGAATGGAAGTTTGCGCTGTCGCGCAAGGAGATTCCGGCTTTCGCCGGAATGGTGTATTTTCATTAAGAGATTAAAAGTGCCGCCATTCCGGCGAAAGCCGGAATCTCTTTCGCCGCAAGGCGAATCCGTTTGCGCTTCGCGCAAATGGAATTTCTTTTTTTAATCCCATTCCTGCGAAGGCAGGAATCTCCGCGCCGTAAGGCGCAAACTGTCGCCGAAGGCGTACAAACGCACAATTACCCGCCGCTGCGCGGCGGCGGAAATTCCTGCCTTCGCAGGAATGGGACGGGGAGTTAAGGCGAAAAATTAAAGTAAACAAAGAGATTCCGGCTTTCGCCGGAATGGCGGTGCTTGGGGCGAGGCGGTGGGAAACAAAAAAAATCCCCGCCGAGGCGGGGATTTTTTTGTCCTTCTGCGTGTCCGTCATCCGTCCGTCTGCGACGGGGATTAGGGACGACGACGATTGATGTCCGGCGGGTTGGGGTGGAAACGCCCGGCGGCGGCGAGATTTTCCGTGCGGACGCCGTCGTCGGTAATCCAAAACTCGTCGTTGTCGATCAAACTGCAGCGGTGCGTCCGCTCGCTCGTCTGGTCGCCCTCCGCCAGATACCAGGCGGACGCCCTGATTACGCCGTCCGTCCCGTCACGATACACCCGGTAGATGTGGTCGTGATCCAGGTCCAAATTGTCGCGGTTGTGACGACCAGTCGGAGTGGCGCCGAAAGGCCCGTCACGCTCTTCAAGGGCGACGACATCCCCGAGTCCCAGAATACTGTCGGGGAAACGCGCAAACTGCGGCAGGAAAATCTCAAACCCGATGACGAGGTTGCCATTGTCGTCGAAGAGCTCGTGATCGCCCAGAGATTCCGAAATGAACTGGGGAGAGAGAAAATCGCCCTCTTCATGCGCACCGCCTTGGACGACCTCGCCCATCCGTTCGCGGTACAGATTCCAGCGATACCAGTCGTCTTCGGGGATTTCGTTGCCGTCCGCAACACGCAAGGCGACAAGAAGATCCCGCATGTTCCGGCTCAAGTCGACCTCGATATTATTAAGCCCGAAATTGCCGGAGAACGTCGTCGACGCGCGCGTATACACCACCGGGCAGGTCGCCGCCGAGGCGTCCGGCGCTTCCGTTTCCACGATCAGCAGTCGGTACGTCGGACCTCCGCCGTCCGTGCCGGAGCCGGCGGAAACGCTCAAAACGAGGGTGTGTTGCTCGCCCGCCTGCAACTCGCCGCCGTCCGGATGCGACATATACAGATGCCCGAATTGATTCACTTCCAAGGCGGGCGTATCGCCCACTTCGGCGTAGAAACGGTTGCCGTCGTTAAAATGGAGGACGTCCAAATCCACCGTCGACATTTCCGACCAGTTCGAGTGGACGGCCAAGGTCAAGGTGCCCAGCATCGCATTCGCCGCCGCCGGCGGCACGACCACCTCCACCACCTGCGTCAGAATCACGTCCGGGCTGATGTCCGTTACGCCGTCCGCATCCAACGCCGCCTGATCCTCGTCCACCCGCACTTCCACGGTATACGATCCGGATGTCAGCGGCGCCGAGGCGAAATAATACTCTATGGAGTTCGCCCCCTCAACCTTCCGGGCCCGCAGCACATTCCCGGCGGACTCCGTCTCCGTCGTATACGTATGCGGATAGGTGTCGTTATCCCGCTCGTAAGGAGCGGAAAAAGGGGACTCCGGCCGGTTCGACATTCCGCCGCCCACGCGTACCGTCCCCGCCGACAATTCCCCGCCGCCCGTGACGTCGTCCGCCGCCAGGCTGACGGTCAATACCGGCGGCGCTTCCGGCTCTTCTATCACGATTTCTATCGTGATCGTCGCATCCACCGTGTCTTCCGAAAACGGCGCGCCCTCATCCGACAAGAAGTACGCCGCCGTCAAAGTCACGTCGGATTGCAGGATGTCGGCGGCCGCCGACGAAGCATACTGCAGCAGCCAGTAGCGGTCAAGCGTCTCCGGCTGATCCGCCGCCAGTTCCACATCCGATTCGGCGGCCACCAGCGAAATGCTCACATCTTCGCGTTCCTGCGTCTCGAAAAAGCGGAAAAGCCGCACCAGCCCGCCGCGGGCGTTTTCGTTCGGCGGCAGACGATACACGAAACGATCGCGGGATTCGAATCTTCCCGTGAAATAAGACTGGGATATACGGTCGACGTGCAAAGTCGGCTTCCGCGAATGGCTGGAAGTGGTGGTCATCCACCGACCGCCCGCCAGCAAATGAAACTCCTGCCCGTCCAAATAGCAATTCTCGGTTCCCGTCGCGTCCGTTTGCACCGCCAGACGGCGCGAGCCGGCCGGGAAATCCGTGTAAAAACGCCGCAACCCGCCTTCGTGATAGACGACATATCGCTGCACCGAATCGGGATCTGACGCAAAATTCGGATCCGTGGAGGAGAATGTAATCACGTCCCCGGAGAGCACTCTGTTCACCCCCGCCGGACCCGCCAGACCTTGGCCCAAATCCCGACGATCCGGATCATTCCCGTCTATGCTGGTCCACGTCGGCTCCCGCACGTTGTTTCTTTCTTCGGCGTTCGTGTCCGCCTGCGCCCATTCGCCGGTGGTGTCGAGCCACCAGTCGTCCGCCGAAAATCCGTCCGCCGCGAAGATTTCGTACAAAGTGCCGTCGGCCAGCGAGACGCCGTTATAGGTCCCGGCCGGCTCCTCGTATTTCGCCAGGCACGAGTCGTCGCTGATGCCGTAATAACTCAGATCCACGCCGACATAAGTGAACAACTCGTCGTTGGAAATGATCACTTCCGCCCGCTGCAACCCGACAATCCCGTCCGGTGTCAGATCGCTGATCAGCACCGACAAACGCCCGTCCGGAAACACATCAATGCTCAGCCGGTTGGGATGCCCGTTCGGATTCTTCGAAAAAATCACATCCGAATCGGTATGCGAAAACGTCCCGGCGAGCAAATATCCGTCCCCGTCGGCGTCCGGGAAAACCGGCGCGGCGCCGTCGGAGTCATACACGATATTGAAGCGGAAGAACGTCCCGCGCGTCCGGCTCCCGTCCTCGTCAACCGACACGCTTACGGTCACGTTCGAGGCGGCAAAAGCGTCGGCATTCGGCGTAAACGTCAGGCCGGGAATCAAACCCCATTGCCGCCCCGGCGGGAAAGTGTATATCGCCGACTCTTCGCCCGCCACAATTTCCGCGACCGTGTCCGCATCCACGCCGTCCGTGCCGTCGCCTTCCATGTCCGCCAAAACGACCGCCTTGCCCGATTCCAGCGACACCATCAATCCGCCGCTGCCGGAATCCTCCATCACCGCCAACTCCGTCCCCGCCGTCGTGACGAGCAGGGTCACGCTGTTCGCCAGCTCCATCGCCGCCTCGCCCGCGTTCAGCCCGATGCTCAAAGTCGTCGCCGCGGTCGGACGATTGTCGTCCGAGCCGAAGCCCACGCTGACTTCCGAACCCGCCTCCGCCATAATCATCGCCGCGTCCGGCGCGATGATCACCAACTCATTATTGTCGCTCAACTCCGCCGATACATTCCCGTACGCCAGAGTCAAACTCGCGCCGTCAAACGACACGCTACTACCGACAACTATCGTCGCCGTGGACGGCGGCGTCGTCGTATACGACACCTCCAAAGTTACCCTTCCGCCGTTCAAATCGGTGCGCAAATTCAGCGCATTGTCCTCGGTGACACCCGACAAATCCACCGGCGAGTCCGTCGCCGTATATGTCGTCACCGCCCCATTACCCAGCACGGCAAAAATACTCCCGGGACCGTCAAATGTCGCCTCCACATCCGCCCCGATGACAATGTCCACAACGGTGGGGTCTCGATACGTCCGAATCCGCTGCGTATATTCGCGTTCCGCCGCCACGAAAAAGTATTCGCGCGCGTCAAATCCGCCCGCCGCACGCCCCGCCGTGTGCGCGCGTCCGAAACGATGCGTCCACGACAACTCGCCGCCGAAACTGTTGCCCTCGTCGCCGCTGTCGCGATACACTTCCAACTCCAACGCCGCCTGCGGCGGGCGCAACTTCACACCATAACGAAAGCCGCTGTCGTCGTCGTCGCCGTGCTGTCCCTCAAAATTGTAATACGCCGCCACCGCGGTAAACCATTGGATATCCGGCGAATGCACGTTCGCCTCCACATCGTAGCCGTCCGCCGTGTAGGTGAATTCCGTGCGAAATTCCCCGGTGTTCGCCCCCGGCACTCTTTTGGCGACGGAATCCGTGATTCCCGAATAGTAGTTTCCGAACAAATCAATCCACGCCGAACGCACCTCGCCGCCCAGCGACCAACGCCAGAAATCTTCCACATCGTGCGTTTCCCAGTCCAAAAAGACATTGCCGCCCGCCATCACCTCGCCCACCGCGCGGCGATACAAAAGCCCGGCGTTGCCGCCGCCGCGATCGCTGCGTCCCTTATACGCCCGCAACTGCCACGCCACCGCGTCCGCGTCCGTCTCCCGCAACGCGCCGAGGAAATTCACGCCGACATTCGCGCCGCGACCGCCCAACTCCGTCTTCCAGTCCAACTCCGCCGTGCGGACGAAACCGGACGCCTTCGCGTCCTCCGTCGCCGCCAGAAACGCCTCGTGCACCGCGATGTCCGCGATCTCCCAGCCAGTCTTCTCCAAACGCTCCGACCACCGCGCGCCCAAATCCGCGTCTTTGATCAGATAATCCAAAACCTCCCGCGCGGAGGCGCGCTCCGCCTCCCGCTGAATGACGCGCCCCGCCTTCGCGCGAAAACCCGCAAACGGACGCGACGTCTCCACCGCGAAACTGCCCGCGCTCCCCGCGGAACCGCCCGCCAGATATTCGCTATACAGAAAACCGCCCGCCGGACGCTCCTCCGAATCCGCAAAACCGGACGCCGCCATCACCCCGGCGACCACCAAAACACCGACCGCCGCAAACGGGCGCGTCCAAATACGAGTGCTGTTCTTCATCGTCTTCTTTCCGTTTTCACGCGGCTATATTGCCGCGATTAATCGTATTTTAATACGCCGGAACGAAAAATTGACGAAAAAATATATTTTTTTGCGCATTTTTCCCGCAGATTTTTTCCGTGTGGACAAAAAGTCCACATCCGAATATGAAAATTTCCGAATTCGCCCCGCAAATCGCCGCGATGCCGTTCAGACGTTCGCCGCGCCGTCAATTCACGGGCGTCCGCCGCCAAAGCATCGCGCCGAAAATCAGCATCGCCGACAACGCCAGCGCCGGCAATTCGCCGTAGCGGACGAACGGAGTCGCCCCCGCGCGCAAAGTTATCGTCCCGTGCAGCGCGCCGCGGCGGGATTCCGGCAACTCCGAAATCGTCCGCCCGCGATGATCGGTCAGCGCGGTGATTCCGGTATTCGTCGCCCGCGCCAACCCCCGCCCGAATTCCGCCGCCCGCGCCTGCGACATCCGAAAATGCTGCCGCGGCATCGCCGAACCGTCAAACCAGCCGTCGTTCGTAATGTTAATCAAAACCCCCGCCCGCGGCAGTTGCGTCCGCCATTCGGCGGGAAAAATATCCTCGTAGCAAATGGAAACCGCCGCCTCGCCGCCGGGCAAGGACATCGCCGCCGCCCGTCCGCCCGCCGCCAGCGAATTGTACGGAATGTCCGCGGCGAGTAAAATCGGACGCAAAACTTCCGCGAACGGCAGATATTCGCCGTACGGAGTCAGATGCCGCTTGCGATAATCGGCGGCGGGAAAATCGCCCAACGCCGCCGCCGCGTTAAACAATTCGCCCCCCTCCTCCGCAAACACGCCGGCCAGCACCGCGCCGTCCCTTTCCGCCGCCAAACCCCGCAACGCGGATAAAATCTCCGGCGGCACGTCGGACAAACGCATCGGCAGGGCGGTTTCGGGGAGAATAATCCACCGCCCCGGCGATTCCTCCGCCATCCGCAGATAATCCCGCAACGCCCGCTCCACCTCGCCCTCGCGCCATTTTAATTCCTGCCGCACATTTCCCTGCAGCAGCGACACCGAAATCTCCCCCGCCGGGCGGGTCCATTCCAAACGCGCCGCCAGCGCGCCGCCGCCCCAAATCGCCGCCAGCGCGAACACCGCCGCCGCCGTCCGCGGCGCATTCCAAGGGCGAGAAAATAAAAGCGCCAACAACGCCGCCGTCAACGCCGTAAATAAATTCACCCCGGCGATTCCGAATATCGGCAGCCAGCCGTGCAGCGGGCTTTCCGCGGTCTGCGAATAGCCCGCCGCCAGCCACGGAAATCCGCCGAACAATCCGCCGCGCAGCCATTCGCCGAACGACCACAATCCCGCCAGCGACAGCAAAATCGTCGCGCGGTCGCGCGCCCGTTCTTCCGGCGTACGGGAAAATCCGTCGCGCCATGACAAGGCGGCGACAAGCGCCGGATACAGCGACAACGCCGCGCACAAAAGCGCCGACAACGCCGCCGCCGCCAAAAGCGGCAGACCGATATAGCCGCCCAGCGCGCCGAAAATCCAGCGCAAACCGATTCCGAAAAACGCCAGCCCGAACGCGAAACCGGCGACGGCGGCGGCGAAACGCGTCTGCGACCGCGCGACGACAAAAAACAATACCGCCAAGGACGGCGCCATCAGCGGCCAGAACTCGGCGGGCGCGAACGACAATGACGCCGTCGCACCCGCCAACACGGCGGCGGCGAAAGCGAAAAAAGACCTACTCGGCGGCGGCGGGAGCGGCGGGGTCAACCGAAACTTTCAGCGTATACACGCGGCGGTCGTCCGCCTCCAAAACTTCAAACACAAATCCGCCGCCGCGATGTACGTAGCGTTTTTCGGGCATCCGTCCGATTTCGGCGGCGAGCCAGCCGGCGACGGTGTCCGCGCCGTCCTCCGGCAAATTCGCGCCGAAGGACGCGTTAAATTCCTCCACCGACATCGGCCCCTTGATAATCGTCCCGCCGTCCGCCGCGCGGGTCTGCGTCTTGTCCTCCTCGTCGTCGTATTCGTCCTCTATCTCGCCGACGATGCGTTCCAGCACGTCCTCAATTGTGATAATCCCGGCGGGCAGTTCGTACTCGTCCACCACCACCGCCAAATGCGTCCGATGACGGCGGAAATCGTCCAGCATCACGTCCAGATTTTTGCTCAGCGGCTGAAAAATCGGCTTTCGCATCACCTCGCCGATTTGGAACTTCTCCGGCGCGTCCACAAAACGCAGCAAATCCTTCGCCAGCAAAACGCCGCAGACATGCTCGCCGTCCGCCGCGAACACCGGATAGCGCGAATGCTCCTTCGCGCACGCCAGTTTGACGGCGGCGCGATAGTCGTCGCGCACCGACAGCCCGACAATGTCGTTTTTGGGAATCATCACGTCGCGTATCTGCCATTCGCTCATGGACAGTACGCCCTCGATCATTTCCATCGCGCGTTCGCTGAGATAGTCGCCGCGCCGCCGCAATTCGCGCAAATGGCGCAGCAGCCCCTTTTTGTCCTCCGGCGTCGCGCCGAGGAAATGAATCAGCCGCCGCCGCCAGTCGCGTCCGTCCGCCACGCCGCTCACGCCGGGGCGTACGGGTCGGCGACGCCGAACCGCGCCAGCGTCTCCCGTTCGGTTTTTTCCATCCGCGCCGCCGCCCGCGGCGTATCGTGGCGCCAGCCCGCCAAATGCAGCGCGCCGTGGACAATCAGATGCGCCAGATGATCGGACGGCGGACGCCTTCGCCGCCGCGCGACATCCGCCGCCGCCGCCGGACAGACGACAATGTCGCCCAGCACCGGCGCGCCCGCCTCGTGATAGGCGAACGACAATATATCGGACGCCGCGTTCTTGCCGCGGCGACGGCGGTTGATTTCGCGCATTTCCGCGGCGGCGACAAATCGCACCGCCACTTCGCCGCCGTCCGGCAGCGCGCCGCCAATCAACGCCCGCACCCGCGACCGCGACGGCGGCGGCGGATCTCCGCCGTCCGCATACTGCACCGACAACGACAGACGATTCATTCGCCTTTTCGCCCGCGTCCGCGACTTCGCGCCGCCGCGCCCGCCGATTTGCGCGCCGCCCCGGTCGTCGTTAAAACATCGTCCCTTGCGGCGGAAGAACCGCCGTCCGCCGCGCCGTCGTTCTCTTTCGCGCCGTTCGCCTTTCGCGGTTTGCGCGCGCCGCCGTCCGTTTCCTGATACGCCCGCAAAATATGTTTGACCAGCGGATGACGGACAATATCTTTCTCCGAAAACCGATGCATCGCGACCCCCGGAATGCCGCGCAGCCGCCGCATCGCGTCCGACAATCCGGAACCGCCGGCGGACGGCAAATCGCTCTGCGACTCGTCGCCGGTCGCAATCATCCGCCCGTTCGCGCCCAGCCGGGTCAGCGTCATTTTCATCTGGGACGGCAGCGTGTTTTGCGCCTCGTCCAAAACGAGAACCGCGTCGTCAATCGTCAGCCCGCGCATGAACGACAGCGGAATTATTTCAATCCGCCCGCATGCCGTCCGCCGCGCCGCCTCCCGCCGCCCCAGCAGGCGGTGCAAAATGTCGTGCAGCGGACGCAAATACGGATTCACCTTCTGCTCCATGTCGCCGGGCAAAAAACCGATGCGCTCTCCCCCCGCCTCCACCGCCGGACGCGCCAGCACCAGACGCTCGTGAACGCCGTCGCGCAGCAATTGCAAAGCCGCCGCCAGCGCGACATGCGTCTTGCCGGTGCCGGCCGGTCCGGCGCAAAAAACCGCGCTGTTTCGCATAATTTTGTCGGTCAATTCCGCCTGCGCGGCGGTGCGCGGCGCGAACAATTCGCCGCGACGGGACGCCTTCGGAACAGAGACGGACTCCGCCGGGGCGAAATCCGCGCCGCCGATTTCCATCCGCACGTCGGTCAAATCCAGACCGCCTTCGGCGCGGGCGTACAACCGCCGCAGCGTCTCGGCGGCCTCCCCGGCGGCGGCGCCGCGCAGCGAAAACCGCCCGCCGCGGCGGCGAATCGCTACGTCAAAAACGCGCGCGACATGGGCGATGTTGCCGTCCATCGCCCCGCACAAATTCGCCAGACGCGCGCCGCATTCGGGCGACAGCGAAAACTCCACCGCCCCGCTCACGCCGCCATTTCCCCGCGCAAAGTGTGCGACGCCGCCGCGGTGATTTTTACCTGCACGAACTCGCCCGCCGCGGTTTCGGCGGCGGGAAAATTCACCACCCGGTTGTTGCCGGTGCGCCCGCGCATTTCGCCGGCGCGCCTTTTGGAACGCCCCTCCACCAGCACCGTCTCCACCGCCCCGACCATCGCGCGGCTGATCGCGCGGCCGTTTTCGTCCAGTTTGCATTGCAGCCGCCGCAGCCGCTCCTTCTTTTCCGCCGCCGGCGTGTCGTCCGCCATCGTCGCCGCCGGCGTGCCGGGGCGCGGACTGAAAATAAAACTGAAACTGAAATCAAACCCGACTTCGTCCGCCAACGCCAGCGTCCGCGCGAAATCCTTCTCCTCCTCCCCCGGAAAACCGACGATAAAATCGCTGGAAATGACGATGTTCGGGCGCGTCCGCCGCATCTTGCGGATGATCGATTTGTATTCCAGCGCGGTATAGCCGCGTTTCATCGCCGCCAGCACCCGGTCGGAACCGGACTGCACCGGCAAATGCAAATAATCCGGCAACTGCGGCACGCGCGCGAACGCCTCCACCAGCCGGTCGGAAAATTCCACCGGATGCGAGGTCGTAAAACGCACCCGCTCGATCCCCTCCACCGCCGCGACGCATTCCAGCAGCGCCGCGAAATCCGCCTCGCCGCCGCCGAAATCCGCGCGATAGGCGTTGACATTCTGCCCCAGCAACACCACCTCGCGCGCGCCGCGCATCGCCAAAACCGACACCTCCTCCAGCACGCTTTCCACCGAACGCGATACCTCCCCGCCGCGCGTATACGGGACGATGCAAAACGAACAATACTTACTGCACCCCTCCATCACGGAGACGAACGCCGACGGACCGGAAACCCCCGGCGGCGGCAGCGCGTCAAACTTTTCCACCGCCGGAAACGACACATCCACCTGCGCCCGTCCGGTTTTGCGCCGCGCCGCGATCATCGCCGGCAGCCGGTGAATCGTCTGCGGTCCGAAAACGAGATCCACGACCGGCGCGCGGCGGCGGATTTCGCCCCCCTCCTGGCTGGCGACGCAGCCGCCGACTCCGACCAGCAAATTCGGATTTTTCGCCTTCAAGGGCGGCATCCGCCCGAGATCGGAGAACACTTTCTCCTGCGCGCGGTCGCGCACCGAGCAGGTATTAAACAGAATAATATCCGCCTCCTCCGGCGTCCGCGCGGGCTCGGTCTCCCGCCCCAGCGCGTCCGCCATCCGCGACGAATCATACTCGTTCATCTGGCACCCGAAAGTGCGGATGAACAACTTTGCCTTTGCCATGCGTCCACTATATCAAAAAAGCCCGCGCCGCGCGAAAGCGGGGGGCGACAACCGCCGCACTTTCATTCCCGCCTCTCCTATGTACCATTCCCGCGAAAGCGGGAATCCTCGCCGTTTGCGCTTTCGCGCAAAGAGATTCCGGCTTTCGCCGGAATGGCGGTGCTTTTTGTCTTTGCGGACAATACCAAATCTGGCGGTATCCGAAAATATAAAAAACACCGCCATTCCGGCGAAAGCCGGAATCTCTTTCCTGCGTAGCAGGAATCCTCGCCGTCAGAACCGCCGCACCGCCGACAAATTGAAGCGGGCGTTGTCGCCGAACTCCTCCGCACGCCGCCAATTGAAACCGGCGGACGGCGAAATCGTCCAGCGGTTGTAGCGGAGAACGCTTTCCAGATTCAGCGAATTCCGCGTTTCGGTTTCGTCCTCGTCCAAACGGGTGTGCAATCGGTACGTCGGCGATACTTTCCAAATCCCGCCGCTGTAATCCGCCGAAAGCGAAAAGCGATAATCGGCGGTTTCGCCCTGCACCGTTTCGGAAAACGCCGCCGCCCAAAATCCGCCGTCATATTCGCCGCCGCTTTCGTAGCGAAAATCGCCGAAATTGCCGTTCGCGTTTTCTTGCCCGGCGGCGGCGTACAGATGCCATTCGTCCTTGCGGAAATTCAGCCGCCTGCCGGTGTTCACGGAATAGCCGCTTTCGGTGGCGGAATATCCGAAATCGGGAGCGAAATTGAACAGCGAAAAATCGCCGCCCGAAAGGTACGCCGCCATAAATCCGACAACGCCCACGCCCAAACCGATAACCGCCAAATCCCGGGCTTTGCTGTCGCTGTCGCCGACCGCCCCCGTTTCCGTTTCGTCGTCATCGCCGTTATTGCCCGGTCCAGTACCGGCGGCGACGACGGTATGTCCCCGCGTACCGGGTCGGGCGTCCGGCACTTCCATCCAAACATCGCCG
>JBPCXA010000044.1:0-18785 GCA_051008975.1 Gammaproteobacteria bacterium | reverse complement strand
GTGATGTGGCCATTTGGGCTGCCGAGCTTCACCACCGTGGCCACCAAATCAAATCCGATCTGGAGAAGCGATCCGCCGCTCGGCGTAATCGCCGGTCCCGCAAATGGTATCGGCGACCGAAGTTTCGTTACCTGCCGAAAGGCGCCAAGAACGGTTACAGCTTCGGTCGTGCCGACGGTTGGCTGCCGCCCTCGCTGATGTCGCGCGTGGACAACGTAGAAACATGGGCGAAGCGCCTCATGCGTTGGATGCCTATCACCTCGATCGCGGTCGAGACGGTGCGATTCGACACACAGAAGCTCTGTAACCCGGAAATCAAGGGTGTGGAATATCAGCAGGGCACGCTCTGGGGGTACGAAGTGCGTGAGTACGTACTTCAGAAGTGGAGGCACGAGTGCGCCTACTGCGGTGCGAAGGACTGCCCGCTGGAAGTTGAGCACATTGTGGCGAAGTCCAGAGGGGGATCGAATGCGGTTTCGAACCTAACGCTGTCGTGCGTACCGTGCAACCAGGCGAAGGACAACCGCCCGGTCGAGGAATTTCTGACGGCCAAGCCAGAACGTTTGGCACGGATTCAGCAGCAGCGCCAGGCGCCTCTGAGGGACGCCGCAGCGGTCAATGCCACCCGTTACGCCATCGGCGATAAGCTCAAGGCGTTGAGGCTTCCAGTGACGTTCTGTAGCGGTGGGCGAACCAAATACAACCGAACTCTGCAGGGCTATCCCAAAGCTCATTGGACGGATGCAGCCTGTGTTGGTGATCGGGGCGACCAGGTGTCGCTCGAGATCACGCAACCGCTGACGATCGAAGCAGCCGGTCATGGCACGCGGCAGAGAGTGACGATGAACAAGCACGGCTTTCCACGTTCAGCGCCACGGGCTAAAGCGAAGCGGGTGCATGACTTTCAGGTCGGTGATTATGTGACGCTCACACAACCCTCGGGAAAGTATCGAGGGATCCATAGAGGCCATTTGGTCAGCGTTCGAGCGCGTGGCGACTTCGATATCCGAACGAAGGCAGGGCTGAAAATCACGGCGCCGCACCATCGGTACACGAGAACACATCGCGATGACGGATACCGCTATACCTGAATCAACGTCGAAAACAGAGCGCTATAGGCCGTCGCACGTCCACCTCACTGCGAGCGCAACGCCTCACGTCGAAGCGAGCACTCGCGGACGCTCCGATATGATTCTTCGGCGACGGGGTCTTCGTGAATCCATTCACTCAAACAAGGCGAGTTTCTGATGGCAAATCTGAATCGAACCCGCGCCCGCGAATGGCGCGAGCGCGTGGCATTGTCGGCAGATAACGCCGATAAACTTAAGCCGACAATACGTACGTACAAATATCCGTTAAACCTTAATGGTGCCGAATTTGATATGACGGCAGTACGCGCCGGCACGGACATTGTTAGTGGGGTAGGGAAGGGATCCTTGCTTGGGTTTTTGTGCGCGGTACAAATAGCCGGCTTTCGTATTTTCGCTCGTTCCGCAGATGCAACAGGCTATTGGCAACGCGATAGATATCCAACACAAGGGTTTATTGAGGTCCGTAACAACTCTCTGCTCTCTGCCTCTATGATGATCCCATTTTCTATCGAACAGTTGATAACTACAATTCCACGTAAGTCACTGAAGGAGTGGGATACAGAGACTATAAAAGAACGTTTCTATCGCAGCTGGACTGGTAAGTCTCTTGTGCATACGGGATCGAGCAGCGACGACGACATTATTTTTGAAGCAGTATGCACATTGGCGACAAAACTGATGGAGACCTTTGGGTCTTGGGCTGGAGTGAGTAAAAATCTCCCTGAAGCGCTAGCCATCGTGGATGGTGTACTTTCCAAATATGGGGAATTTCCGCCGCTAGCCAATATGTCTCCGTTGAAGAGACGTGACGCCGCCATTGCAACGTCAACAGTAGCTTGGGATGTAGCGAATGATGACGCACATGAGTGCGCTGAGGATATGATGCTCCATCAGTTAGTTGCGCTTCGCTGTGCAGACATTCGTAATGATATTTCATCAGGCATACTACCATCGATTGAAGATGGTTCCACCGCATTCCGTCAAGAGTTGCAAAATAGAATACTAACCTCCAATTATAATGGACTGTGTTGGCTGTTGGGGCGAGGATTAAAGTTATTTCAGACGGAATCTATCGATGTGCTATGTGAGTGGTTCGAAATCCCTGAATCGGCAGAACACCAACTGTCGTGGATAAAGTCTTATGCCGACGCGATCCCACTCCGACATCCATTCTTGAATATTCCGTATTCTGACTTTCGCCGAACACTCGGGGGGAAAGCATCTAGTTGGATAGCTAATTACTATAATCGCCTCATGGAACTAGATGCTCTTTCTACGATACAACTTAGTGTCTCTCCTGCGTTATGTAATGAAAATATGCATTGGGCATTTAAAGACGTACCCGTCGGTCCCGACGGACTGGCAGATGCTTTGAATTCTCTTACAGAACGTACCAGAACTTTCAGCGCAACGACCATGGCTGTCCTTACAGGCCGTATAAATGGTGACATCATGGATGCTGCAAGAGATCTAGAAGATCTATCACATCTATACTCCGACACCATGGTTGCGACTCGGACGGTGAACAAAACGATTAAGGTTGAAATTAAGGGGGAGAAAGACAAGGCGAGACGGACGGATCTAACATCGATGTTGCTTCCAACCAAAGAAGTACCACGTCTCAATCGCATCGGTGGTGGGACTATTAATCCGGACGTATTTCTTGCTCAACATTGTTATCGATTTAATTTACTTCAATCCGCACAACGTGCTCACATATTGCGCTTTTCCAAGTGGATAGACGACAATGATTTCGCGTCACCACAAGAACGGTTGGCAGTTCTGCTTGGAGATCGCGAACAGGCGGTAAGGCATGTGTTAGATACCGTTGTTAGAATGTTTCACTGTTTGCGAGACATATCTGTACTTCATAATCTTCTGCTCGAATGTTTTTCTGATCACCGCCAAGCTCATCGGTATCTACACAACAAAAAAGGTTATGTGTACCTTAAACCAGGTGCCCGACGACGTGTCAAGCCTCTCACAGTTAATGTAGGAGTGGCATGGCGTATTAAATGGCACGAAGAACTCTTAAAGGTCGCTGACGAGACTATGGAGCGTGCCCGTAAGGAAAATTCTGTCCATGCGTTTCGTGACGCCGTATTGATAGAAAATACGGCGCATAGCATCGCTGTTCGCGCATCACCAGAGATAATTCCGAGAGATATTTCGCGCCTTGAACATTTAGATGACGACGTCCTCTACCTGCCTGCTACCGTCCGCCTCTCGCTTGAGCGCGAGCATGTCTCACGATCGTCGTTCCTTAGGGCATGGAATTTATATACTGTAAATATCCAAGCAGCATTACCGAAGATGTCACGTAACGGATTTATGTTGCGACACTGCGTTAACAGAATTGGTGCCAAAGGCATTAATTATGTTCCCAAGAAGAGTACATGGACGCCGCCAGCGACACTCTCCGATTCTGAAAATGAGCTCGCAGAGATTGTTCGAGCCAATTGGGTGCATCACACAGAAAGTGGTGATGTGGACGTAACAAACTCCCTTAAGTCGATGCCAGTAGAAAGCCACAAGGGCCATGTATTACTACGCCAACTTCCCCATACGTGGTCAGTTTCCATTCCGCGACATATTGTTTCTGAGTCGGAAAAACATCTCGCGATCGCTCTAAAGGGCAATGGCGGTATTCGTGGCAAATTCAAGGAAACTTATGGGTTTACGTTTAATGGTCCGCCAACATTACAACGATATGTGGATAGGGCATTGGGATGCTTGGATATCGAAATAGCCGAACACGCAATAATTATCGAAGAATATTGGAGTCAGGAGCCACATGTTGATGGTGATGGAATAATTTCCCTCAAAGGCCAGCAACAAAAGGTAAACGCATCTATTGCGTTACCATTTAACATCGCAGCGCCAGATAATACAACGAAACCGATTCGTTTATTCGATCATTTCGTTGCATTGGATTTCAATACGCACGAATTAGGTGTTGCCGTATTTTCAATCGATGCGAAGCCATGTGATCCACCGATCGCCACCGATATTATACCACTCAAGCCATTACGCGCGCTACTTAAGGAAAAAGCAAGACACCGGACCGAATTGCAGCCCAAGCAAAAGCTCCAAGCATCGTTTTCTCATGCTTTGGCAGAACGCCGTAAATCCGTCGTCGGAATCCTCGCTAATATCATCGATAATGTCTGCGCGAAATACCAGGCATGGCCATTGTTTGAAAGCACGTTCGATGGCGGTGGATCACGGGACGTGAAAGCGCTATATGATCAACTGTTGGCGTTGTACACATTTTCCGATGTTGACGCTCACACTGTTGCGAGAAAGCAACGATGGGCTAACGCCTTTGTGTGGACTCATCCGACGTTGCTGGTGAAGGATATAAATGGTAAGCCAAAACCATTAAAATTAGGGCCGGGTGCAATGCTGCATCCCGCGGGATGCAACACGCCTTGCGTTAAATGTTATCGTGATCCAATAGCCGCCATAAAAAGCAAATATAATGGGCGTATTAACGTGACCAAAGAAGGTCGCGTGACAGTTGATGATGGAGAACTTATAGTTATGGCGGCGCGTAGCTATACATCTAAGGAGGAAAGAGCGGCACGTCGACAATGGCGTTGGTTGCCACCGAATGTTGCGTTATCGGCCGGTTCGCATAAGACGAGCGTGGTAGTTAGAACGATTATGGAGAATTTACGTACACCACACGATCGCATTACTCATGCAAAATCGATGCAGTCGTTATATCGATGTCTGTATGTTGACTGCAGACACGAGCAGCATGCAGATGTGGTAGCGGCGACGAACTTTGGGCGAAAATTTTTGCGTGACAAAGTTTTTTCGGAAAAAGGTTGCCGAGATGCTCCGGGACGGCTTAGGTGAAGTTGAAACAAAGGTTCGGAGGTGCGCGATGGCGGCAGATCGTAGGTGAGTTAAAGGGTTCCCCGCGATGCGGCACGGCAGATCGTAGGTGAGTTAAAGGCAACGCGGTTCCGGAACTCGACGACGATTAGGTGAGACAAAGGCGTTCGTGTTTCGTCGATCGGCAAATCTCTTAGGTGAGTTAAAGGTTCTTTCAAATGCTCCACCGACAAATCGTAGGTGAAACAAAGGCAACGACTCGGTAAATTGCGGCAAAATTTAGGTGAGATAAAGGGCTCGGCATGCGCCGACGCGGGGTTAAAGCGCATGGCCAGATCGTAGGTGAGGGCAAAGGTGGACGCGCGCACGGCAGATCGTAGGGGTGCACTCAACTGCAGTTGGTGTTTCTAGTCCGCCATTCCTAGCCACAATCCAGATTGGATAAGTCTGGATTGTGGCCATTGCTCTATTTCCCAAGAATCCTTACTGGCGTATTGCTGCTAGCCAGTATAGCTCACTCTATTACCGCCCAAGTCATCAAATCACCAGATGACGCGCGTATTTTTGGACTGGAAGCACTCAATAAAGAATCGCTTTTGCTGCGACCCCAGGCTAAGAACTCCATTGCCGATAAGAACGCCTTTCTTGCGTTAGGAAAATCGTTCTTTCACGACGTAGCCGTCGGCCGTGGCGAAATCGCTTGTGCGAGCTGTCATGGGCATGCTGGGGCTGACAATGTAGAGCGTTCTATCGGGTGCGATGGCGAGGAGCGACCCACCAACACACCAAGCGTAATCAATGCCGCCCTGACGCCCCGACAAGGCTGGCAGGGACAGCATGCGAGTCTAGCGGCGCAAATACGTGCTCCTGTGATGTCGCCTGAGATGACTTGTGGAGAAGAGCGCACCTGGGATGATTTGCACGGCGAGTTGCTGCCGAAGTACGTACTGGAGAGTCAGGAGGTGTCCACCACGGACAGTGTGCTCGGTGACTACGCACTCACGCATGAGCCCGGCCTCTCGGTGACCTATGCTGAGCTCATTGAAATGGCGGTTAAGGACCCATTACGCAGACGTTTCTCGACTGTTTTCGTAGGTTCTATCGAGCATTACTTGCGTTCACTCATTAGCACTGACACGCCGTTTGACAGATGGATGCGTGCGGGTACTGATCCTAAATTCCGTAGAATCGAACTGATTGGACTCAATGCATTCATTAAGGGCCAGTGCCATACGTGTCATTTTGGATCCGAGCTTACTGGTGCCTCCAGGGGTGGCTTCGAAACAATTTTGACGCGCACGGGCGATAATCTTACCGTCTTTCGCGGGCATGCGAATACCGGTCTGTCTTCCGGGCAATTCAAAACGCCAGGTTTGCGGAACGTCTCGTTGACGGGTCCCTACGGGCACAATGGAAACATTGGAGATACCATTAGTCAGAGTGTTGAATTCTATAACTCCGGCGGAGGTGCTGATTGCACGTCGTTTGCCAGCGAGATGAACACAGAGATTCGACCACTAGGGCTTTCTAAAAGAGAGCGTTTAGGGCTATGGTATTTTTTGTGGTCTCTAACGTCAGAGGACGTTAAGTATAGAAGGGCTCCGTTTGATGGACCGGAAGTACCCGGTGTTCAACAAGCAGTGGGCGCAGCTGGCCAACGCTCAGCACTAAAACGGTTCAACAATCTACATCCTAGAGACTTAGGGAATGTTGAGACCGATAGAGAGTGCATTGTTCGATGATGAGATCGTTATAGAGATCTTAACTCGTTACGATCTCCCTCATTTAACGTCAGCACAATTAGTGGCTGTTAGAGAAGAACTTATCGACGCACTTCAGATTGCCGAGCAAGAAGTCATGGAATACTGGGATTTGTTGGAAGATATTAGTGCAGAACAAAATCGACGAAGACACAATGCTTGATTCTAGAAATGATACCTTTCACGCGATCAAAATTGCTTATGCTTCAGTAGCGAAAGCGAATGTGGCACTTCTACGTGCCCAGGGTGATTTGGAAAACACTTTATCGATGGTTGAGAAACGATCCCGTACAAGAATGATCCCACAACGTCGTCGAGAAGATGGTCCAGACGCTATTTTCATTGACGAGACACCAGGCGGTGGTGTGACGAAAGGTTCGCCATGAATTCGTCTATGCCAATAGGTTGCGAGCACGTGTACGATAAAAATTAATGCCTACCGCCGGCATTCCGAACCGTTACGGCTACACATCAGATCGTAGTGCACGTTCCACGGAACCAGACTGTATGTATTGCGAACGGTGCCATCACTGGGAGCCAAGACGAAAGCGAGAATCTCTGGAGTCTTGCGAGAGACGACTGATTGAATTTTGCCGTAGTAAGAAGGCATGCGATATTCGAGGGAGGCGAAAGAGAGACGTTTGGGATGATTAACATTGTTACATTGGAGTTAAATTGATGTCTGAAGACACAACGAAAGCTGCGTCGAAACCTGGATGGAAATCTCGAGGAATACAAGGGACAAGTGTCGCCGCTGCCATTAGTATTTTTATGGTCGTGTCTAACATCATGGGCAAGGATATCGACCAAGCCGAAGTGACAGGATTGGTCGATACCGGCTGGGAATTGTACGGGATGATTGCCGTATTTTTAGCTAGTGTGTGGGGATTTATCGGACGCTGGAATGGAAAGAAATCGCCGTCGCCAATAAGTGGTATTTTCGGACGATAGCGCTTGCCAAGAGTTCTTATTGTTGTCATCCTTGCGGTTGTGATGATTTTGATCGTGTTGCCAATCGTGGTATTTGGGGTAAGTCCGGTCTGTGTATCGTAAGGACTGGGGGTACTCGCATTCTTGCTCCCGGGTTCCAAGGGAACCTTGGATATGATCCAGCAGTCTGAAGCAGCCGATATTCCCGTCTGGACCTACAAGCGCGTTGCTTAACGCCATAAATGGCGAAAATGCGCCTTTGTCAAGCAAAGTTTGTGGCGGGTTTCGCCGCCTGTCCAGCTTATCATTTGTTGGATGCGTGACGAAGCGCTTCGCAGATTTTGTCGTGCAAGCCCTTAAACGAAATCGCCTCATACTCTAGGCCTGTCAAAACAAGAAGCGGATCGACATATTCTTGGCCGGATCGCTCAGTGCCTTTGTCGGTTTCGTCAGTCACGAATACAACGGCTCGTATTACGCCATCTTCGTTGCCGTAATGCTCAGGAGGACAGGGAGGCAAAAAGGACGCAACGTAATCTTCCTGGTCTGGGTAGGTTCCAATGAAGGCAGGTACGCCTTGCGCAAATACCTCCACCCAATCTTCGTCTTCGATGGCGCATTCTCCGTCTCGTGGAAATTTCAGGGTCCAAAGTGTAGCGTAGATGCTCATGGAGCCATTCTCGTTGATCTAAAGTTGCCTGCCAAGGCAGGATTGGATTGGAGTCAGCGTGTGTCCCAAGCAAAAAAACGTTGACAGCAGCCATGATTGCACTTTCGTCGTGATCTCTATCTGTGCATGTACTGCGGCGATGAGTTCTCCGTGAGCCTTCTCACGCGAGATCACGTGACGCCGTTATCTCGTGGCGGCAAAGACGTGTGGGAAAACGTCGTGACGTGTTGTCGACCATGCAACGAGGCCAAGGACGACCATTTGCTCGAAGAGAACGAAATGGATTTGCTGTCATTGCCGTACGCGCCGAATCGAGCCGAGGGACTGATTTTGGCTAACCGTCGCATTCTTGCCGATCAGATGGACTATCTGTTGGCACGAGTCAACAAGGTAAGCCGACTAAAGGCAGCCTGATCGCTCGATTGGAGTTGGTGTTGCGCCTCGACTGTGGGGCGCAGCATCGATCGATGCCAGTCCTTGTGCGCAAGAACCCAGACGGAAAAACCTACGACTTATACGAAAAATCTGGTCGCCGGGTTACTAGAGCCAAGATGACCAAGGCCCGCGCTACGCGTGCTCAGCGGGCGCGTAATGCCGCTATCGCAAGAAAATCCCCTTAACCATATCTCCTTCTACAAACTCAACTGCAGTTGGTGTTTTCACCGCGTGAGTCTCATCATTATCGCACATATCAGTCCAACCTGAGGCGAGTGTGTGCACCAAACACTGCAAATCAAAAGCGGGAAAGAAGAATATCGCACCTCGTTTGTCCCACTGGAAGGAGAATTCATCTACACCACAGACACCGCGCAAGTATTCGTTGGTGATGGAAGGACACCGGGAGGTTTGGAGATCGGTGCGCCTGTTTCTTCTCTGGTAGAACTACCACCCAAGCCGATTACATATCCACTTGGGCTATTTGGATCGGTTCTCGCCCTGTTAGGTATCGGTGTGAAATACGCTACGGATAGCTCAGCCACGGGCTCGCTGATCCGACGCCGCAGTTTGATGTGCCTGTCCAAATAGCGTACCACCCGTTGATTCTTTCCTTGGGAAATCCGCCTCCTTGGTTACCTAAGGATCTTTGGGCGGGAAGCGTCGCTTCCCGCCTCGTTTTTTTCTTTCGACGGTCATGACGCTCGTCAATAGGATTTATCGGTCTCGCCGCAGAGCAGCGCCTGAGCCAGTACTTCAGATCGTCCCAGAGACTACCATACCAAAAACGCTAAAAGAACGGGCTAAAGCCCTGCGTAACGCCGTGATATTGGGCGGATTTTCCTACGACGATCACTGGTTCGATGCCGATGAACACGCTCAGCTCAATATCACAAGTCAAGCCACCTACCTCACTCTTGGTCTTCCAGAAGCATTTCCTCTGATGTGGACAGATTTCGACAACCACGACTACGAGGTTCGGAGTTCACGCGACTTCGGCCGAATGGTGAGCGCCATGCATGCTCATCTGTCGCGATCTCATGAGGCATATAGATGGATTAAGAGCGAATTGGCATCTGGTCGATCTCCGGTTCTTTCAGACGCGCCGTGGCCTCCAACTCGACTGCAAATTGCGACATTTTAGTGCCGCCGCATGGTATCTCAAAGAACAATAGGTTATCTAGAGCGTGTTGCGCCAATGGCGGATGCCGTCTTCTCGTTCAATTCATCGACGTACTTTATAGATTGGACAAGTGACACCTTCTCTGATCTTCTTGGCTACGGCAGCGATGAGATCGTCGGACAACCAATCTCACGATTGTGGCCCGCTGACAAAGCGGACACGTATGCACCACTGCTCACGAATTTTGTAAAGACCGACATCACCGATCGTTATTTATTCGCCGCAGATCAAGAGACTCTATCTGGACAACATAAAGAGGGGCATGAGATCCCGGTCGATGCATGGCTTGCTAGAGTGCCAAACGATGGTGAAATAGCCGTCTTGCTCAACGAGATCCCAAAGGGGCGCCACCGCGAGCCGAGCCTCGCACTGGAGACGGAACTTCGTTTCTGGTCACTGGAGCATAGCGTAAACAGTGGACATCAAGCCCACTCGACTCACATTTCTGACCTGACGGCAACCTCTCCAGACTTAGCCTACTTGCCCGTAGCAAGTATCGATGTGATACCGAACGCCGAGTCGTACGCTATTTGGGGGAAGGGCGCGTGGATCTTACCGATGTTTGCGGATACCTCGCTGGTTATGGTGACGTTGTCTTTGACCCATATGGTCCACATTGGCACCGTCGATATTCACGTTCAGATCCAAGATCAGTCCGCCAATTCTAGAACAGCGATTTCAAAGGTGATCGATCCTTGGGCAAATCACAAGATTTTTCAAGCACGTCTCCCCAACCCCGTCAAATGTAAGCGGGGCGAACTACTGTCCATCGTCGCACAGAGCTCTGCAGATTTATCGCCTAAAGAGTTGTGTATCGATGTCTTTATTGCGATTCAACACTCAAAGGAGTAGCCATTAATGACTGAAGAACTCACGATTGAAGTCCCACAAAATGCGAAACCTGGCGAGGCGGTACCTGTAAGCGACGCACCTGTTCCAGAGGGTGAGATCCCAGAAGAGGTTGTTGTGGCAGAAAATACAAAGCCTCCAGCGCCTGCAGGTGATCCGTCTTGGGACACATATATTACTGTAGACGATCCACCGCCTACTGATGAACCAGCCATACCCGCACCATTGCCACCATTGGCGTCTGGTAAATCGGTCGATATCGGATCTCAGAATGGCCAACAGTCTGGTGATCTTCCAAGCCGAGGACAAATCGATACCAAAATGCCGCCATGGACAGCGCGGCGCCGTCAGGCGGATATCGGCTTTGCTAAACCAAGTGGGATCACCCGTATTCGTAATATGGAGGCGTACGTCAAAGCGAAAAAAGGCGATGGGCAAATTCTAATGAACGCTCGTGCTGCGACGTTCTCAATTCGTGGTGGCAAACTGCATATGCATGTTCGGTCCGGTCAACATGCAGGCCAGCCGGTGCGCCTGATTTTTGATCACGACGGGCAATCATGACAGATGGCTATCCACCGAATCGAAGACGGACCAGATCGCGTCGTCGATGTGCTGGATGAGGACGTTGAAGTTGAGTCGGTGGATAGCGTGATGCCTCACGTATCGATAACCCAAGAATATAGCCCGTGGTGGTTGACGTTATGGGCTATCGTATTGTTGTTACTGGGCTTTTTGCTTGGGTTACTGCTCTTTAGAGGAATGTCCTCGACGCTACCGTGGTTGACGTCATTTACGGGATCTGATTCGCAATTGGAAGTAGATCTCAATCTTGAACCGATCATCGCGCCACTGCGTTCTGATATAGGGTCGCTACGAGATGAGCTCGGGGGCTTATCCGATCGGACTGATGCGTTGGGTAATGAAGTGTTTGCCCACAGTCATAATGATAGCGAGGGAGGGGATGACATTGCCGCTAAACTAGACGAGTTCGCACAGTGGCGCGTAGGGGTGGATGAGGCGCTAGCGACATCGGCAAAGGAATTTCCAACAATAACGGAGTCGGTTGATGATAAGGTGGAGAGCGGAGAAGGTATCGAGGCTCAAGAGCAATCTCTGAGAGAGGTTTTTGTAGAAGAACTGGCGGAAGGGTTCGTCACTATTGAGCGAGCCTCTGATGACTCAGGCCTCACGCTCACATTGAGTGCGGAAGTCTCTTTCGATCGTGCTCGATCCACAATCAAAGCGCGGTTCGACACGATGTTGGAGCGTTTAGCCGGCGTCCTGGAAACATATCCACACACAGTAGTCGATGTCAGTGGACACACAGATAACGAAGGCACTATTGAACGCAATGCACGATTATCAATCCGACGTGCCAATGCGGTTGGCGCTCGGTTGTCGGAAAAAGGAGTCGGGAATGAAAGAATACGTACAGAAGGATATGCCGATACAAAACCACGCGCATCTAACGATACAGAGGAAGGACGTGAACTCAATCGGCGTGTCGAAATTTTCATCAGTCAATCCGGGAAATAGGATCAACCAATATGAGCGTATTAGGTGATATTAATCAAGCGGCAGTTGAGCGAGCGAAAAACGAAGGAAAATCCGAGAGTGCGCAGTTTGCCGCAGGTGCAGGTGAGGTGCGTGTTCGAGTAATCAACGCCATTTTGTCGTGTGACATGGGCGAATTATCGCCATTCGAAAAGGTTAGAGACTGCGTCGACGCGGCAATCGAGGGCGGTCAATGACAGCGTGCAATATTATTTGCACAATTAGTGCAAAAGATTGCTCTCGCTGGACGATGCTACATCAGTTTTAATAGTGTTGCGCATCGAATCGTTCATTACAGCACTAAGCCCAGTGTTAGGACGATTGCGACGAAGTATTGACGTACAGGTCGAAGACACCCCCAAGAGGACCGATACGCAATGGCTTTGGATAGTGCATCATGGAGGAATAGGGGACGTGTGTGTCCATGATGGGTTCGAAACATGTGGGAGACGTCATTGCCGACGCTATGTGGCTCCAGTCTCGTGCTTCTGAATCGATCAGAAGAGCACACTGACCTGGCCCCCGCAACTTAGGTTGTGGGGGCCTCTTTTATCGAGGTTGCTAAAAATGGCTGAAAACGACGAAGGTTTTGGTGATCCTGGCGATATCCCTGCTGCGGTATTAGGAACTCCACCAGAGGGGCCACGGGGCGCGCCCACTGGAGAGCCACCAGACGACGGTAGAGATCCCGGCGCTATTCCCGCGATTCAGTTAGCAGAAGAGGCCAGCAAAAGAAAGCCGATTCAACCGAATATGACGGCACCTGGCGTCATTCCGAAAGCCCAGATCAAGCCTGTGGGCACCTCATCTCCCGCTACCGCGCCGGCACCACCACCACCAACGCCTCCGGCGCCAGTCCCAGCACCATCGGACCAATGATGATATGCGACGATTCTGGATCTGATGCAGAGGCGCCTTTAGACGAAGACGAGGGCTCGGTCTCCCGTATACCGACTCCCGCACACGTCCTTGCTGAAGCCATAGAGGTTCCGGCCCAAGGGCGCCTTCAACCGATTCCACCGCACCCGCCAGCTCCGCCTCCGCCAATTGTGCAGGAGGATACACCTGAAAGTGTGCCTGAATCGGAATGATGGCGACCTATGTCCGTATCGATCACGGACAGATACGGGCAGTTGATACCAGAGTCCGAACATTAGCGCGGCGGCCCCCGTCCTTTTAGGGCGGGGGTTAGAGCGCAAGCGAAAGAAAATAGATGAAACGCGGTACAGCAATAGAAATCACAGATCAGCTCACCCCAGCTGCAGCTGAGCATTTCGCGCAGTGGATCGGCTGTGCCCCAGCGCCTTACTGCAGTCAGGAATGCCGGATGTGTGGCTATACCCACGCCGACAACCGACCGTCACAATCAGAATTTCACTGCCTCGGATGCGGGCACACCGAGAACGCCGATGAGAATGCGGCGGGTGTGCACAAAAAACGAGGCATCGCACTCATCTTGTCGGAGACGTTTACGCAAGTAAAAACCGCCAAGAGAACCGCAGTGCGCAGAAGTAAGGGGCGGGATACGGCCTCTCTAGAGGGTGGAGGAAGTGTAAGCCGAGCCTTGCGCCCGCTGTTTCCGTCGATGCCTCAAACGGACGGTTTACCCGATGGCGTCTAGTCGTTGGAGTATTCTAGAAGCTCCGCCTTTTAGGGCGGAGAGTGTTACCAGAAGAAGGTTCTGGAGCTGGGAAATGGCTTCATGTTGTTGAGATCAACAAAGCGGCTTATGAGGCTGATACGTCGCTCCGTTGGTCTCAATCCCTTGTGCGAGATGATGGTGCCAACACGTTGACCATTACTTGGTTCCTCCAGTCCTAAAAACATCGTGTTCCACGGGGAACAAACAGGGAGGTTGAAGAAACCGCACGATTTTTTGCCGGCGCCGCGCTTTCTGCTCGGCATTGAACACGGGCGTCCGTTTATTGATTGCTGCGACTGCGGGCAGCGAAGCTTTGATGAGCAACATCGCGCTCGTCGCTATTGTGCGAATTGCGATTGCACGCACGATAACGCGCATTGGCCACCGTATCGGAAGCGAATCGCGTTCAAGCTGCTGCACCCTGGCTCGCCGGTATTTGAAGGCGCTCGCATGCAAATGGGACACGGCGATATATTCCGCACTGAGATCGGCGACTTCGCTGCGCAGCTGGTGTTCGAATGGGCCACAATCCATCCCCCGCCCTAGACATGTCGCGACAGATAATCAAACACAGTATCAGATGCAAGGTCTAAAGCTGTGTTCAGCAAGGAGGTGATCTTCATGTGACCAAGCTCAGCTTCATTCCACGTACAGTATCTCCTGGTATATCCAGGTACTGCTTCATCGGTATCGTGCGAAAACACCATTGTCTCGAATAGAACTGGCCGTCCTCTGCCTGACCAATTATGGTCAATGCAAAGAAATACCGTGCTGACGATGAAGCCATTGATCTCAGTTTTGTTTACCCGTCTTTTATTGTCAAAGCTAAGCCATTGAGCCCATTCTGACAGGTCGTCGCTTAAAATTGGGTTCCGTTTCTCGTCGAGTATGTAAAATGGAATTGGCATGGAGTATAGAGAATACTCGACTGCGGTTGGTGTTGACAAGTTGAATGCATCGCGATGATTCCATCCGGATCCACAACCGGATGGGTGTCCCCATGCCCGAAACACCGCAAGGTCCAACCTCTGGACCCACTGAAGGTCCTGTAGACGGTCCGTGGCAGGGACCGGTAGACGGTCAAAACCCTGATCCAATAGATCCGACGGTCTAGCCCGTGACGCTGCCTTCGGCGATCACCACGGAGGCTGAGGCCGACGTATTCAACGCCGGGGATGTGATCTGGGCCGCTCTCAGCAGCGCTCAGAAGGTCAATTCGCTTTACCTCGCCACGATTTACGTTCGTCAGAATTGGCGGTGCCCAACGACGACACTAGACGATCCAACGACAATCGACGACACGGTCAAGCAGGCAGTCGCTTGGTTGGCGCTAAAGCATCAAACCACACCTCTCTTTGTCGATATTGCGGCTCAGACCACGGTCGCCAGTGGACAAGTGACACGGCAAAAAGATCAGGTGGGTCCTCTTCTCACAGAGACTGAGTACGCACAGGGGAGCACTAGCACGGCCGCGTCTGGACTGGCGTCGTTCCCCGAGGTGGCCGCCTTGCTCTCTACCGTTCCGTGCTACCCGAAAGGGCAGGGCGGTTCTCTCAAGATGTACTGGCGAGGCTAACCGCGCGTGCCGCTGGACAAGGCAACATTCGATGCTAAGGCGACCGAACTGATAGGGAAGGCGGCAATAGGTGTACTTCATGTCAACGGGACCTATGAGCGGCGAGGGGTGAAGGAAATTGATGTGGCAAACGCGGAGAGCGCCGTCAATGTGATCGTGCCGAACGTGGACGGTGTGCGGTTGCCTCGGGGTAGTCACGAACCCTTCCTTGAGATCCCTGAGGAAATCGATGCCGTGATCTATATCGCGGGACCCGCACTGACAACCATCGCCCCGCCACAAGTAGGCGATCGATATGCCGTAACCACTCCACGTCCCAACAACTATTACGTCGAGACCTGGGATGGCTATCCCGGCGATGTTCTGTGGATCTTCGCGATGCGGGAGATCCGCCCTTGATGAAACTCAACGTATCTGTCGATCTCACATCTATGATTCGGCTGCAAGACGCCATTAACTCGCCCTCATCGCTTATCGATCGTTTTATCGACCACGGTCGAGTGTTTCTGAGGCGTGGGTTTGTGGAGTCCAAAGATCCCTATGGCGTGTCTTGGAAACCCGTTGCCTTGTCGACACCGCCTCGACGACGAAGGCGAGCATCTCGAACGGATATCCGGCCTCTTATCGATACTGGCGCTTTACGGCGTTCAGTTCGAAGGGCGCGGAATACGGGGACGAGCGCTGTTTTTGGCCCTACGCCACTCTATGGCTCAGATCATCAAGAAGGCGTTAACCAGATCAAAAGAGCGTTTTTCCCAGAAAACGAGCGCCTGCCGCAAGCATGGGAGAGTACGTTTACACGCGAAATAGAACATTACATCACGAGGGCGCTCGGTGGCGGTTGATTGGCTCGCCGTCGGTCCCGGAATCGTTGCCAAGCTTCGTGACGATGGCGTGAGTGCGCACATTATTCGGACCCAAGACCAAATTGACCGTCTATCAACGCCGACGACCGATGAGAGAGATACTGTTTACATTACCTATAGACGTGTTGGTGTACAAGAGCGACGAGGTGACATGCAACCACTTCAATTCTTTTGGCGTACCTCGATATTGGTTTGGGATCGCGACATCGTGACTGGACCCTCTGTCGGTTTAACGGTCAACGCTGGGCCACTTATTGGCCAGATCGTCGAAGCATTACAGGATCTCGTCATTGAACCTTTCTCGCCATTATCTCTAAGCGATTCCGGCGAACCTCAATATGGTCCTGGAAGCGCTATTTATCCCATCGAATGGGTCGCGAAATACACCCAACTTTGCAACTAATTAGGAGAATGCGATATGGCAACGGCCTGCGAATGTGTTTGGGAAGGATCCGCGGATGTCTATATTCGTCCGTTTCAAAGCGCAACGGACGGCTTTATCGCGATGGGCAACTGCGAGAGCGTTACGATCAACAAATCATTCACCGAACAACGGGTCCTCGATAACACGTCGACTGTGGGCGGCAACTGTGCTTCCTATGATCGTATCGACGAAATCTCGATAGAAATCGAATGTCTTGATTGGTGTCCGGAGAATTTACGCATTGCTTTTGGTGGAGGATTAACACTGACGACTGTTGCGGCAGGTACTGCCATTGCCGCAGAACAACATACCGCGTTACTACCTGCAACAGGCACTACCTTTATTAAGGTAAACAACATACCAGATACCACCGCAGCTGTGACGGTCACAGATAATCCGGTCGTCAACGGTCCATTCGTCGCAGGCACCGATTTCACAGTGAGTCCAGGAGGTATTCTAATAACTAAACCCGCGTCAGCGATTTTGAATAATGACGTGTTGGATATTGGGTACACGACTAAAGGCGAAACCATCATACAGGGCATTATCGAAATCGGGCGTGAATTTTCGCTAATTCTTGTGGGTAAGAATCGCGCAAAAGCCAATGATTATATGATCGCCACAGTGCATCGAATCAATTTCCGGGCGAGCGAAACCATCACATTTGTCGGTAATGAGCCAGCGACCTTTACGTTAACGGGAGAGGTGTTGAGTGACGCGACTCAGGCCGCCGGTGATTCCCAATACTATACCTTGCAAAAAGCGGCCTAATTGCAAATGTCTTCCATAGTCAAAGAAATTGAGATCACGACGGAAATGCCATCACAGATGGTGCCAATCAGCGGCAATCGTTCTGTGACGGTAACGGAACTTACTCCAGCGCAGATAATGACATGGTTCGAAGACTTCTATAAGCGTTCCGAACGTGCTGCGAGCGAAGACTTGTCACATAAAGAACTCTTTGAGGAATTGTTCTGCGAGGATCTCCCTTTGGATCTTCTTCAAATAATGGTCACACCCTGGTGTTGGATGGAGCTCGGTCATAAGCAGAGAGCAGAGATCGTAGAGGCAGCAAAGGAGCTTAATCCGGATTTTCTAAAGTTCCGGGCGAGACTGCGCGGCGGGGCCACGATCACAACCCCGGTAACGTCGAGGAACTAAAGCGCTGCATCATTGCAGTGATCGAAGCAGGACATCCTAACGCGCTGGATTATCCGTGGCGCTTCTTTACGGCGGTAGTCGAAGATCTCAATAGGCGAGCCAAGCAGGCGCGGAAAACGTGACCAGAATCACATTTGATCTGTCTCTTGATCCAAGAGAGTTTAACAAAGCGCTTGCAAAAGCGTCTGCGGATGTTCGACGCGTTGCTGCCGAGGCGAGTCGTATACGGGTGGAGCCCACCAGGGGTGGCAGAGGTGGAAGTGCCGCCGGGCGTACAGGCGGCGGTGCGGCTGGCCGGACAAGACCTCGCGGCGGTCCGCTTGACACACTAGGGATACGCTCAACTGCTGAAATAAACGCAGAGATACGCATCGTTCAAGCCGCTTTTGATCGACTCCGTGCTAGCGGCGTTTCTTCGCAAAATGAGATTGCCCGAGCATCACAGGCACTAGAAACTCGACTACGACGTCTTAAGGCAGAACTGGGTGCAACCTCTGAACGCGTTGGCGGCATGGCGCGACAGTATCGTGTCGCCAGTGGGGCGGTCACAGATCTCAATGGTCGGCTTGCCCGTCAAAGTCGCGCGGCGCGTGGTGCCGCACTCTCTTTATCTAATATTCGCACAGCGCTTGCTGGTGCCTTTGTCATTCAAGGGGTACGTGCCTTCTTTGGTGCAGTAACTAGCGCAAGTGACGAGTTTCGCCAAATGGCGGCGCGCATTCGCTTGGTCGCTGACTCAACAGAAGAGGCAGCAATACTTCAACGGCAAGTATTCAACCTGGCACAAGAGACGCGTAC
>JBPCXA010000043.1:0-19512 GCA_051008975.1 Gammaproteobacteria bacterium | reverse complement strand
CGGGTGTCGCCGTCGCCGAGGCGCATAATCGCGCCCTGCCCGTAGGATTTGTGGATTTTGTCCAGCGCGGCCTTAAGTTGCCGTTTTTTGTCGTTATCCTGCATCGTCGCGTCCCCTTCGTAAAGTTCGGAAAACCACATTTTACGCCAAATCGCCCCGCCCCGCAAATTGCCGCCTATCGCCGGAGAAATTCTCCGCCGATTTCTAATCGGCGGGAATCAGCGTTTTTAACTCCCGCTCCGCGTCTTTCAGTTTCGCCGCCACCGCGCCCCGAATTTTGGATTTCGGCATCCGCAGAAAACGCTTCATCTTTTCCAAATTATCGTGCCCGAATTCGGCGGCGAATTTTTCCTGCCCCTTTTTGTCAAACACGCCGTCCGCTGCAATGTCGCGCGCCGCCGCCCACATGCGCACTTTTTGCTTCGCCGCCGCAATCCGCTCTCTGGCGGGACCGTCCACATATTTGTCAAGATCGTCTCGAATTTTCTCGTCCAATCTCGCCGCACTCGCGCGCGAAAAATTGCCGACGCCGTCCGCGTTTCGGATGTCCGAAGAAAACCGCAAAAGCGCGCGACAACGCACCAGCACGGGCGGATGCGTCGTTTGCCATACCTGTTCCGCGGCATCGCCCGACACCCGCCGCAGTTGCGACATAAACGCGCCGACATCAAAGCGCAAATGTTCGCCGGTCAAACCGGAAATCGTCTTCATCATCGCCCGAATCGCGATTTCCAAAGAGCCGCAGGCGACAAGTCCCATTCGGTCGCACGAAATTTCACGGGCGCGCTGCAGAATCAAGTATTCCAACCCGCTTCTTTTCGCGGCGCTTTTCGGTGGACGATGCGCGAACAAAAAATGTCCCAGTTCGTGGCCAGCGACGAACTTGAATTCATCCGCATCCAAAATATCCACGAGCGCGGACGAAAAGCGGATTATGCAGCCGTCGCCGTGGTCGCCCGGAAAGCAGGACGCCTGCATTTCCGAAGATGCATAGACAAACGCCGTCACCGCGCGCGGCGGAATAAAAATATTTTTCAGCGCGATATTCAAGTTTTTGTACAAAAGCGGCGTCACCGCCGGGGAAATGTTCAATTCATTGATCAAATGAAACTGCCTCACCGCCTCGGCGGAAACGGGCGCGCATTCGCCGCCCCCCGGCGCGTCGCCGGAAAAACGAATCCGCGCCGCCAGCCGCCGCGCCCGCAACAAATCATCAGCCGCCAATTTTCTTTCTTTCCTGCGCGATTAAATCCAGCATCCGTTGCGCCTTCTCCCGCGCTTCCCCGGCGGGAAGAGATTCCAGCCGCCCGTTCCATTTTACGAACTCGGCGCGCAGATGTTTTCTAATTCGCGCTTCGTCCCAATTCGGATCAATCCCCAGCAGATTTTCCGCGCCGCCGTCTTCGGAAAAATCCGCGCCCATTTCGACAACCGTCTTGTCGCGCATTTTTTCTACTTCGCGCATGTCCAATTCCAGCGCGCGCGCAACGCGCCGCAAAATTTCCGTCTCCGCGGAATGCGCGACTCCGTCCGCGCTCATAATATCAAAGCACAGTTCCATCGCGTCATATTTAATCGGCTTCTCGCCGATTTCATTCAAACGCGACGCCAATTCGTCAATGTCCAATTCGCCGCGCTTCGCCTCGGCGAACGATTCGCGCAAGGCGGTGTTGTATAAATTCTTAAGACGTTCCCGCTCCTCTTCTTCATACGGGGAGATTTCGCGCTTAATCCAACGTTGCATCAGCCCGCCCTCGGCGCTGTCCAAACTGCCGTCCGCCATCGCCACGGCCATCGCAATTTTCAGCGACAACGTGCGCGCCTCGTCGCGATGTTCCTTCGCTTCCTCGTACCCCTTGCCGTCATAAATCCAGTCAAAATCAATTTCCTTCTTCCAGATTAAACCCGGATGGTCGGAATCCGCGCGCCCGGCGACAATTTCCGGCGGATTGTCCGCATCCACCATTCTTAACACCGCGGCCAATCGCCGCTTGCCACCGCGCGGCGGAATTAAGACGGGAATAATAAATCCCAGCGGCTGCCAGTCACCAATGCCGCCCGGACCCAGCCGCCCCGCGCGCCTTTCACACTGATAAGCGATAGTTTTGGGTTCTTGAAAATTTTCCACCGGACAAAGCACGGGCTTTCGCCCCGCCGTTTTGTCCAGCAATGATGTGATAAAAGAAATGTTGATCTCGCGCCGGTGCGGGAAGATCCCCTTTCCTTCTATCGCCTTGACCATCGGGCTGTCCATGTCGTCTTCGTCCCAATGACGTTCTCGGATGCGCGCCGTCAATTCTTGCATCTGCGGATGCGCCGTGCGCGGGCGCGCCGATTCCGGCTTGTCTCCGCTAATCATAGAGAAAAGCCACGCCATGCCGGCGATAATCGCAATAACAACAATCGCTTCCATCATTCCACGATGAACTCGTCAATATCATGGACGCCATCTTCGCCTTTGGACTGCGTCATGGACAAACTCACCTCCCGCTTGTTGCCGGATTCCACATCCAAAAACAAACAATGCATAATTTGATTCTCGTCGTAGGAGAAAGTCACTTTGACTTCCCGTTCGGCGGGACGATCCGGCGGCAGACGCAGATCATCTTTCCACATCACGCTCACAAAAGCGGGATCGGTTTCGGCTGTCGCGGATTCCGTCACATCGCATTCCACGGTCGTTTGCCCGTCGTGGGTGGTGTAATACGATTTGGTGACGGAGCAGGGAATCGCCGCGCCTTTTTTAATTATAATGCTGTTCACCAGCCCGGCTTTTTCGCGCTCGTCGTCAAAAGTCATCGCGGTAGTGCCGAAAAATTTGCCGGTTCTTTCCGCCACGGCGATTTTTTGGATAGATTTCTTCTGCAGCGCGGACAACTGCGACTGGTCACCCTTGATGGCGGCGTAAAGCACCGCGCCCAAGGACACCACTTCGTCCACATTCGCAGACGCGACCGGTTCCCGCTGAAAAACACGCTTGATGCTTTCCCGAATCATCGGAATGCGCGTACTGCCGCCCGCCAGCAGCACCTCCCGAATATCGGACGGCGCGACCTTCGCCTCTTCCATCACCGATTCGCACAGCATCTCCGCTTGCGCCACCAGCGACGAAATCGCCTCTTCAAACTCTTCCCGCGACACCGCAATATTTTCACGGTTCACCCGGGCGCGTTTGTTTTGCCCCTTGGACAACGCTTTTTTGTCGTCCTCGGCGGAATCAAAGGTATAATCTCCGTCTTGCGCATCTTCGCCGGTTTCCCGCCGATATTTGTCAAAGACGATTTTGCGCAGCGCGCGGTCAAAATCATCCCCGCCCAGTTTGCGTACGCCGTTGGTCGCCAGCACCTCTACATCGTGTCCGTCCACGCGGATAATGGACACATCAAAAGTACCGCCGCCGAGATCGTAAACCGCATAAACGCCGTGCATCCCGCCGTCTTCCTTGAAGGCGTAATACAACGCGGCGGCGGTCGGCTCGTTGATGATGAAACGGACATTTAACCCCGCTTTTTTCGCCGCGCTCATCGTCGCCTCGCGCGCCTTGTTGCCGAAGTTGGCGGGAACGGTAACGACCGCTTCGCCGATTTCTCCGATTTGCGCAGCGGCATCCTGCACCAGTTTTTTCAGCACCAGCACGCTCAACTCCGTGGGCGTAAACTCCTTGTCGTTTATGCCGTGCGTTTTGTCCGCGCCCATATCGCGTTTGAAGCGCGCCGCGGCTTCCCCGCTTTCGGGGTCGACGGCCCATGTCTGCCACGCCGCTTTGCCAACGACATATTTGCCGTCAATTTCGGTGACGCAGGACGGAACAATATTTTCATTGTCCGCGTTGCGTACGACTTGCGGCCTACCGGTTTCGTCCAACGTGGACACGGCGGAAAATGTCGTTCCCAGGTCAATACCGATAAACTGCGCCATTGGTCAACCCTCCTTTTGGTGCTTGAATATTTTGACTTTCGCTTTGACAACGGGGTCCCGCCCGCCGTCCAACGATTTTAACACGTACCCCTCCGCCAGCACCGCCGCGATTTTGTGATCCTGCCGGGCATCGGCGGTCGGTTCTTTTTCCGGACGGTCGGCGACGCCGAATTCTGTGCGGTGATCTTTGCCGATTTCCGGCGAAAATTTTTCCACGCCGCATTCGTCCAAGGCGTCTCCAAACAGTTCGCGTATCTGGCGAAAACCTTTCCGCGCGCTTTCGGACATCGCGCCGTCTTCCATCAGTTCGCGCGCGGCTTCGTCGACGCGAATGAACCGGCGCAGGAACCGCCGGAAAATCTCCGCGTCATAGCCCTTCTTCAGCCGCTTTATTTCGGCGTCCTTGGCGTCCAGATTCCCCTGCAGAGTCATATAACTGTCAAATAATTCCTGCATTTTCTGCAGGGTGTTTTTGGTTTCGGCGAGAACGGCGTCGCTGTTTTCCTGCAGATTGCGCCCGAATTCGCGCAGCTCGCCCGCGCCCTTGTCCGCCTCTTCGGACAGGGTCTTTCTCAGCGCCGTTATGCTGTCGTTAATGGACTGCAACTCCGGCGCGCCTTCCGCCTTTTGCTGATTGTTGTTGTCAGACATGTGCGCTCCTTCTTTCTCCGAATTGAGAGTATAACACGGAATCGGCGAAATGCGGGTACACTGAGCTATGCCCGATCCCGCCGATTGCGAATCCGCGCAGGAAATCGTCCGCCGTTTGGCGGGGGTGATTTCGCGCGAATTGCCGATGGCGGCGGCGCGGGAGTTGCTGGACGAAAATCTTTGCGCGTATATGGACGGCAAACTTATCGCGCGCGGGCGCGCCGCGTGGTTTCGCTGGGTGCGGTTTTTGCATCGGCACGCCGACAAGACAATGTCCGGGCTGGCGTTGGAAATTGAACGAATGGAATGCGCGGGCGATACCGTTTCGGTTTTCGCCCGCTGGCGCGGCGAAGTCGGCGGCGAAACAAAACATTCCGAAACCGGCGCGGTGCAATATCAAATCCGCGGCGGAAAAATCATCGCCGTTCGGACGCACAAAAAAAACTATGTCTTCATTTACGGCAAAAATGTCGCGACCGCGCCGGGATTTTATTGGCTGCTCCTGCGCATTTGGATGCAAAATCCGCGCTGATTCTTTCAAGGGGGGGGGGGGGAATACAACCGGCGCGAAAAAATATCCGCGCGCGGCGGACGGCGAAATTTTTTACCGGCGCACGTCAATCACCGTATTAATTTCCGGCGCGTCTATCGTCCGTATATGCCCGTCCGGCCATTCCACGACCGCCCGCGCGGCGGTGTTTTGTCCGAGTCCGAAGGTCAACGCCGCCCGCTGATCGGTGGACATCCCGGTGTTGTTGTGCAGTTCGCGGATTATGCTTTTGTCTCCGTCAGCGTTTACGACGAACGCGCGCGCGCCGAACGAACGCGCCGAATCCGGAAACCGCAGCGTGATAAAATTGTTTTCGGAGCGGTTGAGAAAGGCGCGCCCGACGCCCGCCATATCCGCCCAAAATACGTCGGGACGCCCGTCTCCGTCAAAGTCCGCGATCAGCGGCGACTGCGAAAACGCGCGATGTTCCAGCCCCAGCCCGGGCGCGTGATAAAACGCGCCGCCGCGCCGCACAAAAGTTTTGTTCGTCAATTTGGCGATTCGGTGGGGGGGCCACTTAATATAATTTTGCGCGACCAGAAGTTCCAGTTCGCCGTCCAGGGTCAGATCTTCAAACGCCGCCCCCCAGGCGAATCCGTAGCCGTCCAATTCGTATTCGGCGGTGACGTCGGAAAAATTAAAGCCGCCGTCGTTTCGCAAAAGAATCCAGCCGTAGTTGCGCGGCTGTTCGTCCGTGCCGTCGCCCGCCCATTCCAAAACGAACGCCGGCACCGAAGTTCCGGAGTTGGTGAAAAACAAATCCTGATCGCCGTCGCGGTCTATGTCGCCCGCCGCCAGCCCCATCCAAAATCCCCAGCCGGTGTCCGTCTTTTCGGCGGCGAAAGTACCGTCGCGTTTGTTGCGAAAAATTTCCACCTGCCCGGTGTTTTGCGCGGCGACAAGATCCTGCCAGCCGTCGCCGTCCAGATCGATGAAACTCGCCAAAAAAGTATTCTGCAAAGAAGCCGTTCCGGATTCTTCGGTGATGTCGGTGAAAACGCCGTTGTCGTTTCGCAATAAAACATTCGTCTTCGCGTGCGAAGGATCATTAAAAGTCGCCGAACGAAAATTCGCCAAATCCACGAACGCGGAAACATACAAATCGGCGTCGCCGTCGCGGTCCATATCGCCCGCCGCGACATTTAACGGCGCGGAATCGGGCGGCAAACGGACCGGAATTCGCCGCCGCGAAAAAACGCCGCCGTCGTTCTCGTACCAAAACACCCCGTCGGCGCGCGCGAGAATTAAATCCGCGTCTCCGTCTCCGTCCAAATCCACGGAGTTCGCGCCGTGCGTCGCGGCGGAATCGGAAAGCCCCGTGCCGTCGACGATATTTTTCATTTCGCCGCCGCGATACGAAAACAGCATATCGTCGTAGCCGTGTCCGCCGCCGACAAAAATTTCCTCGCCGCCGTCTCCGTCAATGTCAATCGCGGTCGCGCCGACGAAGGGATGAAATTCCTCGCTCCATTCGTTGACGCCGCCCGCCAGCGGCACTTCTTCAAACGCCGCAAACTCCGCCCCCGGCGGCAACAGGCGGACATTCTCCAAACTGCAGGACGCCGACAAAAACGCCGCCGCCGCGACAACGACACCCAAACAAAATCTCATTCCGCAATGCTTCATTCTGCGATTATAGCAGACGGCGAAAATGTTTTTGCAATGTCCGCCGCCGCCGCAAAGGGCGACCAGCGGCCGCCCTTTTCTTACTCCGCCCGTCCGGTTTTTTACAACAATTGAACAGGCGGAAATTTAACAACAGGCGTTTTCCGCACGTTTTTCGTTGCAACAGCGGTTTTCTTTTTCGGCGAAACCGCGTCCGAGAAAAGTTTCGTCCGACAAATAAAACGCCGCGAACGTTTCTTCAAAATCGGCGGCGACCGATTTTTCGGCGAGACCGGTCCGCATAAGATTCCGCTGCCATTTCTTTAACTTCGGACGGGCGCCGACAAAGTCGTATCCGGCGCGCTTTTTTATGATGTCGGCGCGGTGCAGCAGAGTCAGCCACGCGATGTCCACCATTCCGATGTCGCCGCCGCCGAAAAACGGCGCATCGCCGAGTCGCGCTTCCATGCGGTCAAACGCCGCGCCGAGTTTGCCGCCGCGTTCTTTCAAAGTGTCCGCATCGGGACTGCGCTGCGCGCCGCACTGGACGAGATAATGTTTTGTCGCCAGATAACTCCACGCCCGGTGCGCCGCTTTTTCTTCGGGCGGCACGCCCGGCCGCAGGGGCGGATACGCTTCTTCCAAATATTCCGCGATGGCGTCGCTTTCAAAAATCGCCGCGCCGTTGTCGGCGACAAGAACCGGCACCTGCCCGTGCGGCGAAATGTCCAAAAACCATTGCGGCTTGTCGCGCAAACTGATGAATTCAATTTGGTACGGAATTTTTTTCGCCTCCAACAGCGCGGTAATCCGCTGCACAAACGGACAAATCTTAAAACTGACGACTTTCATAAACGGTGTTTTCTCCTTAACTTCGCCCGTGAATCGGGCGGTTTGGCGACATTATACACGGTTTCGCCGCAAATGCCAAAACGGGCGGATTCGCCCCCGAAAATCCGCCCACTCCCCCCGTCCCATTCCTGCGAAGGCAGGAATCTACGCCGCCGCAAAGCGGCGGGTAATTGTACGTTTGTACGCCTTCGGCGACAATTTGCGCCTTTCGGCGCGGAGATTCCTGCCTTCGCAGGAATGGGACGGTCTTTTTTCCTTGAAGAGATTCCGGCTTTCGCCGGAATGGCGGCACTTTTAACATATAGCGGTACTTTTAACCTCCTAATTAAAATACACCATTCCGGCAAAAGCCGGAATCTCAATCGCCGCTATCTCTTTGCAAAAAAAGGCGGGAGGCGGGATTGTCGGTTTCGCGGCAATGCGGATAGTCCAATTCGCGCAGCGCGCGCGCGAATAATTTCCGCTCGGCGGGCGGCACCTGCACGCCGACCAGCACGCGTCCGGCGTCGCCGCCGTTGTTGCGGTAGTGAAACAAACTGATGTTCCAGTGGCGGCGCGACCTGTCCAGCAGATTGAGAAAATTCATCAGCGCGCCGGGGCGCTCCGGAAATTCAAACCGGTACAATTCCTCGTTTTCGGCGCGCGCGCGTCCGCCGGCCAGATGGCGCAGATGCAGTTTCGCCATTTCGTCGTCCGTCAGATCGATCGCCGGCAGTCCGGCGGCGCGCAAATCGCGCAACACGTCGCGCCGCTCCGCCGCCCCGCGAATTTCCGCGCCGACAAAAATATGCGCGCTGTCGCGGTCGTCCAATCGGTAATTAAACGCGGTGATGTCGCGCCCGCCGAGCAGCGCGCAAAACCGCCGAAAACTGCCGGGGCGCTCCGGAATCGTCACCGCGAACAACGCCTCCCGCTGCTCGCCGATTTCGGCGCGCTCGGAAACGAAACGCAGGCGGTCAAAATTCATATTCGCGCCGCCCGCCAGCACGATGATATTTTTGCCGCGCAGACGGCGTTTGGCGGCGTAATGTTTCGCGCCCGCCAGCGCCAGCGCGCCGCCGGGTTCGAAAATCACCCGCGTGTCCTCGTACAAATCCTTGACCGCGGCGCATATTTCGTCGTTGCCGACCGCGAATACTTCGTCCACCAAGGCGCGGACGAATTCAAACGGCAGCCGCCCCGGTTTTTTCACCGCGACGGCGTCCGCGAACGCGCCGACATGCGAAAGGCGCGTCGGACGTCCGGCGCGCAAAGAGGCGATCATGCAGGCGGATTCTTCGGATTCGACGCCGAATACGCGGACTTCCGGACGCAACGCCTTGACATATCCGGCGATTCCGGCGACGAGACCGCCGCCGCCCACCGCGCAAAAAATCGCGTGCAACGGCGCCGGATGCTGGCGTAAAATTTCGGCGGCGATAGTGCCGTTGCCGGCGATAATATCCGCGTCGTCAAACGGCGGAATGAAAGTGGCGCGCTCCTCCGCCGCCAAACGGCGCGCGAAAATGTCGGCGTCGTCAAAAGAATCGCCGTGCAAAACGACTTTCGCGCCGCGCGCGCGCACCGCCGCGACCTTTATTTTTTGCGCATAACGCGGCATGACAATCGCCGCCCGGCACCGCAGACGCGCCGCCGCCGCCGCTACTCCCTGCGCGTGATTGCCGGCCGAGGCGGCGACGACTCCGCGCCGCAGACGCGCGGGCGACAGGCGCGTCATTTTGTGATACGCGCCGCGAATCTTGAACGAAAACACCTCCTGCATATCTTCGCGTTTCAGATGCACGGTGTTTTTGATCATCGCCGAAATTTTGGGCGCCGGCGACAGCGGCGTCTCGCGCGCCAGATCGTAAATGCGCGCGCCCAATACGCTTTTTAGCAGGGCGTTTTGTTTGGCTATGATACGGGCGGCAACTTCGGACATCCGGCAAATTATATCCCATTCCGCAATTCCGGCGAAAGCCGGATGCATAACCTTTCGTTTAATGCCGCCAAAACCCCAAGGCGTACGCGGCAACGATGGCAGGTTATGCGGATTCTCTTCTCCGGCGCAAGAGCAGGTAATGCCGCGTTAATTGCCATTATACACACTTTTGTACAGCCGAGGAATTAATTCACGCTGAATTTCGCCAATTCCGCCGAATTGCGGCATTTCGGGGCGAATCCGCCGTTTTCGCCGCCGCCGCCGCTCCTTGTCGCCATTCCCGCGAACGCGGGAATCTCATCGCGCGACAGCGCGATCCTCCGCAAATGTGCGGCTTTCGCCGCAGAGATTCCCGCGTTCGCGGGAATGGGGATTTTTGTTTTCGGGCGGAATCTCTGTAAAATGCCGCACGGCGGTCAACTGTCAACTTTTTTTGCATTGTACTGCTGGTTGACCGCCACTTTTATTCTTTTCCAAACAAGGAGAAAAACATGAAAAAGGAAAAATTGTCCAAAGCCATTACCGGCAACTTCGGGCTCTTTTATGTCTGTTGCGAGTTGTCGCGGCGGGGGTTTATCGCTACGCCGACTGCGCGCAACACGGAAGCGATTGATTTGTTTGTCGCCAAGCCCGGATTCGCCAAAAGTTTAACTGTTCAGGTTAAATCCCGCCTCTCCCATGTAGGTGAGGATTTGGCCGAGAAAGGAAAGAATGTAGTGGATCCGGATTTGGCCGTGACGAGAGAAAGGGCAGAGGAGGAAGCCAAGCGCGCGGATTTTTGGGTGTTTGTCTACTGCTCAATGGACGGCGACAAAATCTCCGCTAGTACTCCGGAAGTGTTTGTCTGCCGCGGCGATGATAAGGGGCGGGTGCGTTTGATTGAATGCCACAGCAGCGAATGTGGTTTTTACCCGTATCGGAAGACAACAAAACGGAAGGGCGGGAAGGATCGGACAAAAATCCATGAGAAATGGCAAAAACAAAAGGGCGACGCCGGGTGGAAACTGATTACGGATGCGTTAAACGCAAGTTAATCATCCGTGGCTACGAAGTAAAAAAAGGGCGGCGGTTGTCGCCCTTATGGGGCGGCGTTATTTTTGCGGGCGCGATTCGCCGAAACGGGCGGCGACATAGTTTTCCAAAATCGCCGCAAAGTCGGAGGCGATCGAATCGCCTTTCAGCGCGGCGATTTTTTTGCCGTCCGCGAACACCGGCGCGACCGGATTTTCGCCGCCGCCGGGCAGGGAAATTCCGACATCGGCGTGGCGCGATTCGCCGGGGCCGTTGACCGCGCATCCCATCACCGCGATATTCAGATTTTCCACGCCCGCATAACGTTGCTTCCATTGCGGCAGCCGCGCGGCGATATGCGCCTCCACTTCGGCGGCGAGACGGCGGAAGGCGTCGCCGCTGGTGCGTCCGCATCCCGGACACGCCGCGACCTGCGGCGAAAACGCGCGCAATCCCATCGCCTGCAAAAGATCGGCGCACAGGCGCACTTCGTCCGCGCGGTCGCCGCCGGGACGCGGCGTAAGCGAGGCGCGAATCGTATCGCCGATTCCCTCCGCCAGCAAAATCGCCAGCGCCGCCGAAGTCGCCGCCGCCCCGCGAATTCCCATTCCGGCTTCGGTCAAACCCAAATGCAGCGGATATTCGCACGCCGCAGCCAGTCGCCGATACGCCGCGAGTAAATCCGGAATGCGGCTGGTTTTGCACGAAACGATGATGCGGTTTCGCGGCGTTCCCAGATTTTCCGCCGCCCGCGCCGAAGACAAAACCGATTCCACGAGCGCGTTTTGCAGAACTTCCGCCGCCGCCAGCGGCGTTTTTTTGCGCGCGTTTTCGTCCATGTATCGCACCAGCAATTCCTGATCCAAACTGCCCCAGTTGACGCCGATGCGCACCGGTTTTTCGCGCGCGTTGGCGATGTTGATAATCGCGGCGAATTGCGGGTCGCGTTTTTCGCCGCGTCCGACGTTGCCGGGATTGATTCGGTATTTCGCCAGCGCGGCGGCGCACGACGGATATTCGCCGAGCAGTTTATGTCCGTTGTAATGAAAATCGCCGACCAGCGGCGCGGTGATTCCGTTGTCGTCCAGTCGCGACCGTATTTCGGAAACTTTTTTCGCCGCCGCCGGCGTATTGACGGTGATGCGGATCATTTCCGCCCCGGCCTGCGCCAAAGCGGCGCATTGTTCGGCGGTCGCCGCCGCGTCGGCGGTGTCGGTGTCGGTCATCGCCTGCACCGCGACCGGCGCGCCGCCGCCGACGACGATTCCGCCGACATCAACCGCCGAAGACGGTCGGCGCGGATGATAGGGCGAATTCACGCGCCCGGCCCGGCGACCGGCGCGCCGCCGAGACCCATCGTGCGCGCCCGCACTTCGCCGGCGAGTTGCCCGCAAGCGGCAAGAATGTCATCGCCGCGAGTTTTGCGAATCGTGGTCATCACGCCGGATTTGACCAGCGCGGCGCGAAACGCGGCGATAGTATCGGCGGAAGACGGCAAATACGGCGCGCCGGCGAAAATGTTAAACGGAATTAAATTCACCTTGCATCGCAATCCGTGCAGCAGACGAATTAATTCGCGCGCGCGGGACGGCGAATCGTTGACGCCGCGCAGCATCACATACTCAAAAGTAATAAACGCGCGCGGACGCGTTTGCAGATGGCGGCGGCAGGCGGCGAGCAGCGCGGACAGCGGATATTTGCGGTTAATCGGCATCAGCGAATCGCGCAATTCGTCGGTCGGCGCGTGCAGCGAAACCGCCAGCGACACATTCGCCTCCGCGGTCAGCCGCGCCATCGCCGGGACAATTCCGGCGGTGGACACCGTCACCCGCCGCGGCGCGAGCGCATAGCCGAGCGGATCGGTCATCATCGAAAGCGCGGGCAGCACCGCGTCCAAATTCAAAAGCGGCTCGCCCATTCCCATCAGCACGACATTGGTCGCGGGACGGTCTTCCGCCATATTCGCCCGCCGCAACTGCCCGATAATTTCGGCGGCGGAAAGATTGCGCGAAAATCCCTGCTTTCCGGTCAGACAAAAACGACACGCCAGCGCGCATCCCGCCTGCGACGATATGCACAAAGTCCGCCGCGAAGTTTCGGGAATCAGCACCGTCTCTATGCGCCCGTCGCCGATGTCAAAAAGCCATTTGCGGACGCCGTCCGCGGCGGTGGAATCGGAAACCGCGGGCAGCGGCGGACTCGCGGTTTCCGCGATCAATTCGTTCCGCAAAACCCGCGGCAAATCGGCGAACGCGGCGGGCGGATCTTCGCCGCGATGCAGCCGGCGAAAAACCTGTTCCGCGCGATACGGCTTGCAGCCGCGCCGCTCAAAAAAACCGGCCAGCGCGGCGCGGTCGTAGTTCAATAAATTTTCCAACCTTCATTCCCGCCCCGATTCGGGGAAGAAAAACGCCACTTCGGCGCGCGCCGTCTCCGGCGAATCGGAACCGTGCACCGCGTTCTTTTCCACATTTTCGGCGAAATCGGCGCGAATCGTGCCGGGGGCGGCGTCTTTCGGATTTGTCGCGCCCATCACTTCGCGGTTTTTGGCGATCGCGTTTTCGCCCTCCAAAACCATCGCCAGCGACGGACCGGAAATCATAAAATCCAGCAATCCTTCGTAAAACGGACGCTCCCGATGCACGGCGTAAAACGCCCCCGCCCGCTCGCGCGACAAAGTCAGCATTTGCGCGGCGACCATGCGCAATCCGGCGGCTTCCAGCCGCGCGACAATCGCGCCGATGCAATTCCGCCGCACGGCGTCCGGCTTAATGATGGAAAGTGTTTTTTGAATCATCGGCGCTCCCTACGCTCCTTTTTTTTCGGACCGGACGCATTGTAGCATTTTGCGGCGGCGGCGGCGAAACCGAAACGCGGTTTTGCGGATAACGCGGCGATGTGCTATATTTCGCCAATGACCCAGTCCGCCCGCTCCGTACGCCCCGCGCGCAAATCCGCGCATTCCGCCCGCCCGTCCCGCGTTGCGCGGAAACCCGCCGCGACCGCGCCGCGCGAAGGCGAACTGCCGCGCTGCATCGCCGAAACAATTCGCATCGCGGACTCAATTGGCGGATTTCAATTCAAACTGCCGCCGCGCCACAAAGTCCGGGATGACGGCTATAATCCGATCGACGAATTCGGCAAATTTCAGCCGCCGCCGCGCCACAAAGTCCGGGATTGAAACATGCCCCAAAGCCCTCTCCGTTTAATCAAAGGCGCAGTTTTTTACTGCCCCGTGGAGGATTGGAATAAAGTGCCGCGCGGCTTGCGCGGAATTTACGCCCTGCATAAAAAAGAAGGCGCGCGCGCCTATAAAACGGTGTATGTCGGAAGAAGCACGGCGCCCAAAACAGAGCGGGGCGGAATTCGCGGGCGCATTAACCGCCACCGCAAGAGCAAGGAAAAAGATTTTACGCATTTCTCCGTGCTGGAAGTGTGGGACAACATCGGCGACGAAGAAATCGCGGAGTTGGAAGGAATCATCCTTCACATTTATCAATTGGACAGCAAGGCGAGTCCGTTGAACGCGCAGCGCAGTTTCGGCAAACTTGGAAAAGTTAAAAGAATTTTCTCCTGAACCGGCGGAGATTCTTCGCCCGCCAATTTTGGGATATAATTTCGCCTTTTCGGCGGAGTAGCTCAGCCGGTTAGAGCAGCGGAATCATAATCCGCGTGTCGGGGGTTCGAGTCCCTCCTCCGCTATTCGCGTTTTTTTGCGGACGGCGGACGCGCGCGGCGCATTCGGAGGCGGTGTTTTGGATTTTTCGGATTTGGAAATTTTGTGCTGCGGCGGCACGATTGACAAGGTGTATTTTGACGCCGAAAGTTCGCACCAGGTCGGCGCGCCGGCGGCGGCGGAGATTTTTCGCCGCGCCCGCGCCGCCGCGCCGCCGATTGTTTCCCTGATGAAAAAAGACAGTCTGGACATGACCGAAGACGACCGCGCCGCCGTTGTCGCGGCGATCCGCAACTCCGCGGCGCGGCGGATTCTCGTCTGCCACGGCACCGACACGATGGCGCGGACCGCCCGCGCGGCGGGCGCGGCGGACACCGGCAAAACGGCGGTTTTTGTCGGCGCGTTTTTGCCCGCCGTCTTCCGCGACAGCGACGCCGATTTCAATCTCGGCTTCGCGCTGGCGGCAGCGCAAACACTCCCGCCCGGCGCGTATATCGCGATGAACGGGCGCATTTTCCCCGCCGAAACCGCCCGCAAAAACACCCAGGCGGGACGATTCGAAACGGCGGAATAAATCCCGCCGCCGTGCGCCCGCGATTCATCGGCGGCGGCGAATTAAAAGCGATATTCCGCGCCCGCGCCGAAAACAGCGCCTAAATGCGGATAAAATACAATAAAAACGCGCAAATTCTTCCAAATAACGGAGTTTTTTGATTATTGTTCCGTCTGCACGACCGCCTCTTGGTGCGGCGCGTTATGTTTTATGTTTCTCAAACAGAACCCTGTCCTCGATTTATTCTTTGCGCTGATTTGGTGCTATAATCTATTTACGGATAATCTATGAATGTAATCACGGAATAGGGAGAGAGCGAATGGCGGGTTTGGAAACGGTGGAAACGAACGGCGGTTTGCCTGCGGCGACGGGTAAATCGGCGATGGCGGCGGCGATGAATGCGGCGGAAGAAAGCAACCCGCTGGCGCGTTATCAGGTCATTCGCCGCAACGGGGCGGTGGTGCGGTTTGACCGCCAAAAGATTGTTGTGGCGCTGACGAAGGCGTTTTTGGAAGTGGCGGGCGCGACCGTCGCCGATTCGTCCAGCGTGCCGGCGATGGTCGAAGACGCCGCCGACCGCGTAATTGCGGCGCTCCTGCGCAAAAAGCCCGTGGCGGGCAGTTTCCATATAGAAGATATTCAAGACCAGGTCGAACTTGCGCTGATGCGCGGGGAAGGCGATTTGCTGCCGAAAGTCGCGCGCGCATACGCCATTTATCGCGAAAAACGCGCCGAATTGCGGCGCGAGAAGGCGAGCGAAATAATGCCGCGCCAGATTCGGATGATTTCCGCGGCCGGCAAGGGAAAGCCGCTGGATGTCCACAATCTGCAGGAACAAGTTCAGGACGCCTGTTGCGATGCGCCGGACGCGGACGGCGGGCTGCTGTTGCAGAATTCCCTGCGCGAAATGTATGACGGCATCCCCGAAAAAGAGGTGTATACCGCGCTGTATTTGGCGGCGCGGGCGCTGATAGAGCGCGAGCCGGAATATTCGCGGGTGAGCGCGCGGCTGCTTTTGGACGCGCTGCGGCTGGAAGTGTTCGGGCGTCCGGTGCGGCGCGCCGAAATGGAGGAGTTGTATCCCGGGCATTTGCGCGAAATGATTCGGCGGGGCGTTTCCGGCGAATTGTTGAATCCGCGGATGGCGGAGGTTTTTGATTTCCGGCGGCTGGGCGCGGCGTTGCGTCCGGAGCGCGATTTGCAGTTCGGCTATCTGGGTTTGCAGACGCTGTTTGACCGGTATTTTTTGCATCTCGGCGGGCGGCGGCTGGAAATGCCGCAGACGTTTTTTATGCGCGTGGCGATGGGGCTTTCGCTGCGCGAAAAGGACGCGAACGCGCGGGCGGAGGAGTTTTACGACATTTTGTCGTCGTTCCGGTTTATGAGTTCCACGCCGACGCTGTTCAATTCCGGCGCCCGGCATTCGCAATTGTCCAGTTGTTATCTGACGACGGTGCGGGACGATTTGCATTCCATTTTCGGGGCGTATCAGGAAAACGCGCTGCTGGCGAAGTTCGCCGGCGGACTCGGCAACGACTGGACGCCGGTGCGGGCGATGGGCGCGCACATCAAGGGCACCAACGGCAAATCGCAGGGCGTCGTTCCGTTTCTCAAAATCGTCAACGACACGGCGGTGGCGGTAAACCAGGGCGGCAAACGCAAGGGCGCGGTGTGCGCCTATTTGGAAACATGGCATCTGGATATTGAGGAATTTTTGGAACTGCGCAAGAACACCGGCGACGAACGGCGGCGCACGCACGATATGAACACCGCCAACTGGGTGCCGGATTTGTTCATGAAAAGAGTGCGGGCGGACGGCGAGTGGACGCTTTTTTCGCCCGCCGACGTTCCCGAATTGCACGATTTGTACGGCGCGGAGTTCGCGCGCGCCTACGCGGAGCGCGAAAGGCAGGCGCGCGACGGCGCGCTCCGCCACAAAACGGTGCGGGCGACGGCGCTGTGGCGCAAAATGCTGACGATGCTGTTCGAAACCGGCCATCCGTGGATCACCTTCAAGGATGTGTGCAACATTCGTTCGCCGCAGCGGCACAAGGGCGTCGTGCATTCGTCCAATCTTTGCACCGAAATCACGCTCAACACCGGCGCGGACGAAATCGCCGTGTGCAATCTCGGTTCGGTCAATTTGCCCGCGCATATCCGCGACGGCGCGCTGGACGAATCGCGTCTGCAGGCGACGGTCAAAACCGCGATGCGGATGCTGGACAACGTCATAGATCTGAATTATTACGCGGTGGACAAGGCCGAAAAATCCAACAGGCGGCACCGTCCGGTCGGACTCGGAATGATGGGATTTCAGGATTGTCTGTACGAAATCGGCGCGCCCTACAACTCGCCGGCGGCGGTGGAATTCGCCGACCGCGCGACCGAATCGCTTTGCTATTACGCCTATTTGGCGTCCTCCGAACTCGCCGAGGAGCGCGGCCCGTACGAATCTTTCGCCGGTTCGCTGTGGTCGCAGGGCGTTTTGCCGCAGGATACTTTGCGTCCGCTGGCGCGGGAACGCGGCGACAATCCGCCCGAAAACGGCGGCGCGGACGGCGGCGACGATTCGCTGCGCGGCGAATTTTTGCAAATTGATTTGTCGGAAAAACGCGACTGGAACGCGCTGCGGGCGCGAATTAAAAAACACGGTATGCGCAATTCCAACTGCGTGGCGATCGCGCCGACCGCGACGATCGCCAATATCGCCGGCGTCACCGCCTCCATCGAACCGACCTATCAAAACATTTTCGTCAAGTCCAATTTGTCCGGCGATTTCACCGTCGCCAACGGTTATCTGGTGCGCGAACTGAAAACGCTCGGCATTTGGGACGACAAAATGCTGATGGACATCAAGTATTTCGACGGGCGTCTGGACAAAATCGCGCGCATCCCGCGGGAAGTGCGCGCCAAATATCCGACCGCGTTCGAAATAGAACCGAAGTGGCTGATAGAGTGCGCGGCGCGCCGCCAGAAATGGATCGACCAGGCGCAGTCGCTGAATCTCTACATCGCCGAGCCGTCGGGGCGGAAACTTTCCGAAATGTATCAACTCGCGTGGCTGCGCGGGCTGAAAACGACCTATTATCTGCGTTCCATGGGCGCGACCTCCACCGAAAAATACAGCACCCAAACCGGCGCGCTCAACGCCGTCCCGGTCGGCGGCGACGCCCCCGCCGCCTGCGCGACAGACGACCCGGACTGCGAAGCGTGCCAGTGAATGCGCGTCCGCAAGCCGAAAGCGAAGTACAAACAGACAACGCGCGGACGCGTACGACAATTTGGCGGTTTGCGCCCGGCGCGGAGACCGGCCGGCATCGCCACGAGTTTGATTATGTCGTGGTGCCGCTGACCGACGGCGATTTGCTTTTGGAAGACGGCGAAAATGAAAATCGCGCGTCTTTGCGCGCCGGACAATCTTATTTTCGGGAGGCGGGCGTTGAACACAATGTCGTCAACATTAACCGTCGCCCCTTCTCGTTCGTTGAAATTGAATTTAAGTGAGCGGACGATGCGTCGCGCGGGCTGCAAAATTCTTTCCGGCGACAATCTGCCGCATTTACAAAAGATGGCGGCGGAATCGGTCGCGCTTGTGTACATAGATCCGCCCTTCAACACCGGCAAAAATCAGCGGCGGACGCGCATCAAGACCGCGCGGGCGGAAACCGGCGACCGCACCGGCTTCGGCGGGCGGCGGTATAAGACCGAAATCGTCGGCGAATCCGGTTATGCGGATTCGTTTTCGGATTTTTGCGGGTTTTTGCGCCCGCGTCTTGCGGAGGCGCGGCGGATTTTGCGGGCGGACGGCGGTTTGTTTTTTCATATTGACTGGCGCGAGGCGCATCGCTGCCGGATTCTTTTGGAGGAAATTTTCGGCGGCGCGGCGCACTGCATCAACGAGATTATCTGGGCGTACGATTTCGGCGGTCGCGGCAAAAACCGCTGGCCGGCGAAGCACGACACGATTTACTGGTTTGCGAAGGACCCGAAAAACTACATTTTCAACTACGACGCGATTGATCGCATTCCGTATATGGCGCCGGGCTTGGCGGGGGCGGAAAAGGCGGCGCGCGGCAAAACGCCGACCGATGTGTGGTGGAATACGATTGTGGCGACAAACGGGCGCGAAAAAACCGGCTATCCGACGCAAAAACCGCTGGCGATTTTGGAAAGAATCGTGCGCGTGCATTCCAATCCGGGCGACACGGTGCTGGATTTTTTCGCCGGCAGCGGCACGACCGGCGAAGCGGCGTTAAAAAACGGGCGGAAATGCGTTTTAATGGACGAAAATCCGGAGGCGATTCGCGTGATGCGGCGGAGAATCGCCGAAATCCCGGCGGCGAAACCGTAAAACGCGGATATTTCCGGAAATGCATATCCCCGGACGGCGAAACCGTTTCGTTTTGAGCGAAACGACGGGACGTACTTAAGAACGTACTTAATTGGGGCGAGATGGAACGAAAAAACTCCGGCGGACGGCGAAAATAAATTCGCATTCGGAAAAAAGGCAAAAAAATCTTCTTAAAACCGCCGCGATTTGTGTTTTAATGCATCGGATTGCGGAGACGGATGCGGACGCGCGCGAGGGGAAATGTTTGCGAAAAAACGCGGATGCATCCGCCGTTGGCGGATCGGGGATATTTTTAATGCGATTGTTGTAAAAAAAACAACATGCGAAAAGGAGAGAAACAATGACGGCTTTGCCGCGACAAAACAATTTGACGGACGATATTTCCGGCGACGGCGGGGCGGTGCTGACGAATCCGAAACCGGAC
>JBPCXA010000042.1:0-9589 GCA_051008975.1 Gammaproteobacteria bacterium | reverse complement strand
GACAGTTGCAGCCGCCCGCCGAAAAGATAGGTGCGGTCGTTGGACAACACGCGCGCGCGATTTTCGTCAAAATAACGGCGGCGCGAACGATACACGAAAAAGCGGTCGCCGTCGGTGTTTTCGGAGTCGTCGGCCCAGGCGCACGGATGACCGATTGTGAAGAAGACGCCCTCGCTTCCGTCCGCCGGAAACTCGTTTTCGGAGACGCCCTCGCGCGACTGGCTGATCGGTTTTTCAAGGGCAAGCCCCGTCGCCAAACTGTTGGACACGTCGCCGTAGGGGCAGGACACGTTGTCTATCGGGCGAATGCTGAATATGGCGGCGGCTTTGACATTGGTGATCGTCCCGCCGTTTTCGCCGACCCGCACCGTCGTCCCGGGCGGAAGAACCAGCGCCGGACGCGCGACGGTGATCGGATGCGCCGCGGCGTCCGTATCGGCGTACGCCTGATAGTTCGCCCGCACCGGCGGCACGAGGGAACGCGCGGGATCGGGGTCGTGCAAATAGGTGCCGAGAATCGGATTGACGATCGTGTTGGCGGGCAAATTGATAACGGAGCCGTCCACGTCGCTCACCAGATAGCCGCCGGCGGGGAGGCGTATCCAAACATTGGTATAGGCGTGGGTGCTGGAATAGGTGTAGTCGCCGGGAGTCGTTTCGGTTCTGGCGTAATGCACGACGCGACGCCCGCCCACATCCACGCGCCGGTGTCCGTCGTTGTTTTCCCGCACCCGCATCGTTTCGGCGTCGCCGAGAAGACGCCGCGTATCGTCGGCGAAATCCGCCGGATCGGCGCCGGCGGGAAGGGCGGACGGCGGATACACGCCGCCGTCGTTGGAAAATTCGGCGCCCGGCAAATAGCGGGAGACATACGGATGCACCGATTCCCACGAGGCGGCGTCCACCTGCAAAATGTTGGCGACGCTGCCGTCCGGAAATTGGAAAAAACGATCGTCCGCGATCGGATACGCCGGCGCTCCGAAAGCCCTCATCTGCATCGTGCTTTGCGCCGGAATGTTGATCAGATGCGGCAGACGGAGCGCGAGAAATTCGTCCTCGTCCTGTTCAATTTCCTGCCCGAGGGCGTTGACCGTGACGGAGTTGGGACCGGTCGCGCTGCTGCCGCCGATGACGCCCACCCGGTAATAGGCGGACGGGCCGCGCGCGCCGCCGCCTGTTCCCGTGTCTTCGTTGATGTCGACTTGACTTTCCTCCCGATTATCCCGCAACCCCACGCACGGCACGTTGGAATGAAACACATCGGAGGGACGGGGATAGTGCGGAAAAGACGCGGGATACACATTGGGGCTGTCAAAACCGCATCGGAAAGACGGCTGCGAAAACGTCCGTGTCGTCGCCAAAGCACTCCCGGTTCTGACATCCAGAACGCCCGGCGAAGGAATCGGGAACGCCACCGCCAGATCGGTCGATTGGAATACATAGCCGACATTCCGAGACCCGTTCAAATTCGGATCTCTGAAATTCACCGCGTCCGATACGTTATCCTGCTGCCCGAAGGCGAATTGACGCGCCATTCCCATCGGCACAAAACTGCCTTCCGGATCGCGATGAAGCCAGTGCCACGACAGCGGATTGCCGAGTTGCGCGGCGGAAGTGCCGACCGGCGGATTGTATTGATCGTCGTCCCCCAGATCGCTTCCGATAACGGCGCCGCCAACGCCGCTGCCGGCGGGCGTGGCGTAGGTCCAGGTACCGAATTTTTGCGTGGTCGTCCGCTCGCCGTACGACCGATCTATGCCGTAGCCGCGACGGGGGAAATATGTGGTGAACAAATTCACCGTAGACGACCAGATCTCCCCGCCGCCGTAATACGTCGTCAAAATGTTGACCATTCTTTCGTTCGCCAGAAAACCGCGGGTCAGCGTCCCGTCGTAGCGAATCGTAATATCGGATGCCGGAGTAAACGAACGAGTGAATCCGCCTACACCGCTGGCGGGGTTCTCGTTAATCGAAGTAGCGATGCCGCCAAGTACGGCGGAACCGACATAGCCGGGAAAACGGCATTGCGTGCGGCTGATGCGGCAATTTCGCACCTCGCGAAAACCATCACTGACGCCGGCCACAAAATTATTCGCCGCCGGAGTATCTCCTCTGCCGCCTTCGTTCAGGCCGGAAAAGTCATTCACCCGAAAGTTCGTGAAATTCACCAGACGCTGATCGTCAAACCGCAGCGGTTCGATGATGTACGCGCCGTCGTCCGACCGCACCGGCGGCATATACATATCCCAGGAATGCATCCGCGCCCCCTCGCGAATGCGGCGTACCGGAATCGGGGCGGAGACCGGGCTGACATCCACCGCCGCCGCCGAATCGCCCAGCACCACCAGCCGGCTGGGATCCAGAATCCGCTGACTCGGAATCACAACCCCCCGGCGCGGATCAATGATGCTGCCGGCGTAAATCGTGCGGGTCGTCGACGTGTCGTCCACCACTTCCATTTGCGGCTGCGGCACCACCAGCGCGATGTCCAAATTATTTTGCAGGGCGGCGGCGGGGCCGGTCAGTTGTATGTTCACGCCCTCAAACGCCATCACGCCGGAAATAATCGGAATCCAAAATTTCGCGTTTTCCGGATCCTGCATTTGCGGACAAGTACCGCCCGCGCCGGTGTTCAAACCGTCGCCGGTGCGGCATTCGTATCCGCCCTCGCTGTACACGCCGTGCAATTGGTAGTTGGGGTCGTCCGTCACGCCGTCCGGAACATTGTCGGCGTCGTTCGCGAACATTCCATAAAACAGGCGCGAACGGGACGCGTACACATCCGCCGTAGAATCCGCCCGCCGTCCGCCGAAATGCGGCACCAGCGCGCCCGGACCGGAAATGCGAAAATTCGCCCCCAAAGACAGCCGCTGCGCCGGAATTCCCGTATGATGGACGGTGCCGGTAGCGTTGACGATACTAATCGGCAGCAGATGATCCGGCGTATAGGCGCGATCCATATAAAACACCAAATCGGAATGAAGCGGAATTGTGCGCGTCGCCCCGCCGAGCGATTCGCTCCACGTACCGGCGGACGCGGCGGACGCCGCCCCCGGATTGACGACTATCGTATTGTGAATGCGGGCGCCCGGAACCGTGTAATCCCTCGGATTTTCGGGGTTCCCGCCGGCGGCGGCATCGCCGGTACCCGGATTATACAGTTGCGGATTATTTCCTTCCGCCGCCCGCACTTCCGCATCCGGCGGCGTATCGGCGGGATCTTGCGGCAACGTCATGCGCGTCTCCGGCTGCTGAATGTTGGGAATCGCTATCGTCGCGGTAATCGGATTGGGTACGCCCCGCGGAGCATCCGCGGGAAATGTCAATTCCACGTCGACCTCGGCGACGGCAGGGGGCGCAATAAAATAATTTCCGGTCAGCACCGAATTACGCCGCAGCCGCCCCGAAAATCCGGGACCCAGATTCCCGCAGTCCAATGCGCCATGACGATTCGTGTCGGGGAAACGCCCCAGCAATGTGGCGGGCGCGCGCACATAAAACGCCGCCGGCAAGACGGGATTCAGCGGGCAATCCGGCAAATCCGCCACGGGGACAAACGGAAACGGCGCCGTGCCGGACGGAACCAAACTCCCCGGGTTGAACGGCCACACATTCGCCTCTTTCATATTGTATTCCCACGCCGGCGACGGACGCAACGCCCGCCCCCGCAGTTGAAACGCCGGCATATTAAATACCGCCGTAACCGCCACATTGTTGGTGATGGTGAGTCGCACGATTGAATCTTCTTCAATTCCGACCGGGACGGCGGCGTTGTTGGAGCCCAGGGGGCGCCCGGTTCTGCGCACCACCGCCGCCATCCGGCGATGCGCCCATACTTCCTGGGAATTGCTGAGATACGCCTGATCCGGCACCGCGAACGGCGCGGCGTTCGCCGCCGCCCAAACCACATATCCCTCGTTTTTGGCAACGCTATGATCATTGGATTGCCTGGACATCGGCACCCAGTCGCCCGCCACTTCTTCCTCCACAAGTTCCCCGGTGTTCGCGTTCCACACGCGGAAGAACATGTCCGCGCCCGGATCGGCGTTGGTCCGGCCGACCAGCGGCGAACGCCAGCCATACCGCCAAAGCCGGTTGTAGATAAACCTGCCCGGAATGTCTGCGCCGGAGACGGTGCTGCTAAAATAGTACGGAAACAAATCGAACGGCCCCGCCTCCACCCTGGCGGGCGGCGAATCCCGTTCGGGAAAAGACATGTTCCGAAAATCAAACGTATATACGGTGGTCATCTCCACCGGCGGCAGCCGTCCGATGCTGCGATTGTCCATTCCCTCCGCGCGTTCCAGCCCGCTGCCCCAAAAACTCAATTGTTCGTCGGCGGGATGCACCCGCACATATACCTCGTCCGACAACACCCCGCCCGTCGTAAGAGCCGCGTCGGTGGAAAACGCCAAACTGATGTCCGCGCCCCGCGGATTGATATATCCCTGCCACAAATATCCCTGTTCCATCGCAAGATCCTGGCTCAAATCCAAATTAAACGGTTCGTTCCCCGTCGCCAAAGCGGAGTTTTGCGCCATCAACTGCAATTGCGAACCGCCGCCGGAAATCGCAATCCGGTCGCCGACGTCGGTGTCAAATACAATTTGCCCGGCGGTGTCCAAATTCGCATAACGGCTCGCCGAATTCACGTTCATCGCAAATTGATCCGTCGTATTCGCCACCGCATACCGGTCGAGCGGAATGCGCACCGGAGTGCCGCCGCCGCCCGCAGTAAACGACTGTTCCACGAACGAATCCGCGCCGAACGGAAATTGATCCGTCAAATCGCCGCCCACCCGCGCGCCGAAACCGATCTGCATATTGGAAATTCCGGTCGCCGCATCCACGGACGCATCCAAAACAAACGCCGCCGCCGCATCGGAAACTTCGCCGCCGTCCGTCCAGCCGCCGGCGAACAAAGTAAGCGCCGGCACCACCGCATAATGCGCGTCCGCCAGCACGGAATCCGGGTCGGCCACAATGTCGGCGACGGCCGCCGTCACATTCATATACACGCGAATTTCCGCGTCTTCGGCGGCAAGCGCCGGCATCGAAATTTCCAGCACGTCGTCGCTTGTCGTCGAACTTGATGCACCGCCGTCGAAAAATTCCGCGGAACCGTCCATTCCGTCCACAAATATGCCGCCCACCGTCGACGAAGTTCCCGCCGCCTGCGGATCGTCGTAAAACTCGGTCCGCGTACGGGAGATTATCGCGAGGGAAGAATTTCCCAAAGCCGAATGCACGCTGATAAAAATAGTGCCGCCCGCAATCATTTCTTCTTCCAGCACGACAACCTCGCCGTCTTCCACGGCGAATTCCAGCCCCGCCCCTTCGTCGTCCGCGCAGTCGCCGTCGTCGCCGTAGCCGGCGCGGCAGTCTTCCGCCACCGCATAAATCAGCGGGAAATTACGCAAGAATTCCGCGGTGTCGGACGGCAGCAAATCCAGGGCGAAATTCAATCCGTCGCGGCGGGTGATATTGCCGAAAATATCGCCGCGCGCGCCGCCGGGAATGCGCGAAACGACATCGTCAATCTCGCCGGCCGGCCCCTCGGAATCAAACAAATAGGCGTCGCTCTCGTAAAACACTATCGGGGAGGTCTCCATATAGGACGAATCCGCGACAATCGCCAGCCCCCGCCCGCCCTCGCCGCCCAGCCGAATATGCGGCGAACTCTGATTGTCGTCGCCCGCCCCCAAAACCAAATCCACGGTGGCGCCGCCCGCATCCAACATTCCGACGGTCACCGGCGCCCCCAGCGGCGGCACCGCCACCGCGTTTTCGGGCAAAAAGACAAAATCCGCATCTTCCGGCGTCACCGAATCGTCGTGCGTATACGGCGAAAGAAAATCCAAAGTCCCGCCGGACGGCAATACGATAAACGTCCCCGGCGGCAACGCCAGAAAATCGTTTTGGAGAACGGCGGTCGCCGCGTTTTCGGCGTACGCCCCGGTCGGAGTTGCGCCGCCCCAGCCGTCCGTCCCGACCGCATAATGCAGCGGAAACTCCTCCGGCGCTTCTTCCATAACCGCCGACAACGCCCGGATATCGCCCGCCGACACGTCGGACAGGGAAAAATTAGGATCGGAATAGTCCACGATAATCGTCGTCCCCGGCAACGGGCCGGTAAAAACTCCCGCCGGAATAATCGCCGCGCGGTTTGTCAGCGTGACGCCGGACGAAAAATACAAATACATCTGCCGTTTGGAAGTCGCCGACAAATCGGACGCCGCCCCCGGCAAGGTATACACCGCCCCCGGCGGCCAGGCAAATCCCTGCACCGCATCCACCACCGAACCGGCCGGTATCACATCCCCGTTTTGCAGCGGCGCGTCGGAATCCGGCAATAATACGAGTTGATGCACGACAATGCCGCCCAAAGAAACCGGCGTCGCCGTCTCCACCGTCAATGCGCCCTCCAACACCGCCAAGCCGTTCACCGCCCCCACCGTAATATCCGCCAGGGACGGAATATTCGGATCATAAATCGCCGTCCCGTCCGGAAAGGTAAACACCGTCGCCAAATTTCGCGTTCCCAAGTCGGAATTCACCGCCACAATCGAAAACAAGGAAGTCACATCATATCCGCCCGGCGGAATCAAAAAATCCGTCTGCTCGTTAATCCGCAGCGGCACCGTGAACATACCCGTACTGTTTTCCGCCCCGATTCGCGCGCGCACGGTGACCGTCGTCTCCCGCCCGCCCGGCAACGGCACATTGTCAATTAGCGCCATTGACAAAGTCGTCGTCGCTACCGGCGAGCCGCCCGCCGCCGGATGCACGATGACTGCGTTTTCATAATTCGGCGCGCCGCGCAGCGGCAAATTACGGCTTCGCGTCAAAAATCGCGCCCGCGTCCAGGTATGCAGTCGGATTCTCCCCGTCACTGCAATCGGCGCGATGGAATCCTCCGCCGTCCGCCCGGTCAGCGGCTGCAAAATCCCGCCGTCAAAATTTTCCGGCGAACCGCCGCCGGCGTCGAGTACGCGATAGGGCGTCTGCAATTCCACGTCAAACATTTCCTGCGCGGAACCGATTCCGAATCCGTCCTCCAAAACGATGCGCGCCCCGATCCGCGCCGCGCCGGGGGCGCCGGTGCCGGGCGGAGTACCGGCGGCGGGATCAAACGCCCGCCCCGACAATTCCATCATCGCGCCGTGCGCCAAAGTAACCGCCCGCGTCTCCGCGGCGGTGTTTTGCACCAGAAATCCGCCGGGCAAATTGGAATCCGGCAGCACCTCCGCCGTCATTATCGTGCCGGGCGGCAAAAGCGCGCGCGTCCCCGCCGGAAAGGCGAAATCTTCGCCCAAATTGATTTCGGCGTCCGGCGGATAATAAATTTGCGCCCCCGCCGGCAGGGTAAACAAAGTATTCGCCGCGGCGGAATATCCGTCGAAATTAATAAACAACGCCGAAGGGACGGCGAGCGACACCGCCGCATCCTCGGAAAATATTCCCGCCGCATCCCGCACCGCCGCCGGACGCCCCGCCGGCGGAAACGGCGTAATCACCAGACGCCCGTTTGTAAACAGCGGCAAATCGGTCGGCAAATGCGAAACCGCCTGATTGTACGGCAGATTCACGCCGCCCGCCGCCGCCAAACTGACATCGCCCCCCGGCAAAGTGGAAAACGAAACGACGCCGGCGGGGTCGGTAAATACGCCCAAACTCACGGAATCGTCGGTGTCAAGATAGCGCGCTTCGCCGTCCGCCGCGGGCAAAAAACCGATATTCGCCGAATCCGCCGCCAATCCGCTCAGCACCGCCGTGATAATGATCAGACGATCGGAACCGTCCGCGACAAGCGCCGGCTGCGACAATTGCTCCTGCAAAACCCAGCGACGGCTGGGACGGTCAAAAATCGCCCCCGAAACTTCAATACGGGACGGCAAAAACAAAGACACCAAGTTTTCCTCGGCGGTCAAATTGTTGTCGTGCAGCGAAAACCGCGTTCCCGGCGGCAACTTCACCTGTATTCCGTACGACGGCGCTTCGGCGGCGGTCGTCCGACTGCCGTCCGCCAGCGCCACGATTCCGCTCAACCCGGCGGAGGGGGCGGCGGGAAGCATATACGCCAGCGCCGGTTCCGCCAGCGCGACATTCGCCATCGCAACCTGCGGCGAAATAAAGGCGACATCGCGCAACGGCGGCGGACGCGACATATACACCCGCGAATCCAGCGGCGCGAGCGGATTCTCCGCCCCGCGCACCACCGGACTGTCCGCCGCCACGCGGGAACTGTCCGTCTGCTGGCGAAATCCGAATAAATTCTCGTGCGGATATACATCCACGCCGACAAGGGCGGTGCGCAGCGTTTCATCCATCGGTTCCTGGTTGAACGCGGTATCCAGCCCGTACAGCGCGAGATTGTACGGCGGCAAGCCGTCCCCGTAAGTATTAAAATCTTCCGCCGCCAGCCGCGTACCGGGCTGCAAATATACCCGCCCGATATTGCGCAGCGGCAAAACCGCCGTCACCGTCACATTCAACACCGCCACCGCGTTCGTCGGCGCGACGACTCCCGCCTGCAAATTTACGACATCGCCGGCGGTACCCACGGCGACCGGCGTCGGCGGTACTCCGGATCTCCGCTGCGGCGTTTCCGCCGTCCGCCGCCCGAAAGCCGCCGGGGCGGGCAAATAACCGTAGCGCGTAAAATGCGCCCGCATCAATTGACGGACGCCGAGATGACCGTCCCGCCCCGCCAACAAATCGGCGATCGCGCCGCCCTCGTCCGAAAACAGCCGGTCGCCCTCCGCCGCCAAATCGTCAATCGTAAAATACGAAATCGCGTCCGTGCTGTTTTCGTCCGGCGTCGTCTCGTAAAAAATCAGCGGCGAAACAGTCACATCGAAAAAAGGCGCGGACGGATTCAAATTATACGATCCATCCAACAAACCGGCCGTCGTATCTTCCAAATACGCCCTGTGAACATTCGACACCAACGCCGCCGTAATCGACACATTGGCGGATTCGGGCAGGCGGCTTCCGAAGTTAAATCCGCCGCGAAGTCCGGGCGAAATCGCAACCGCCGCCACCCGCCCGAAAGCGCGGCTGAAAGCTTCGGTGTACAACGGAATGTCCACGGCATCGCAACCGTCCGGTATGGAAATCCCTATGCAAAAATCCGAGATGCCGCGCGATATTTCGGAAAGATTCGTCAGATGCAGCCAGCCCTCCTCCTGCCGCATTTGCCAGTGAAGATTCAAGGCGCGATCTTCGCGCGTCATATTGCGCGCCGCCGAATACCACAGACGATTGCCGAATTCGTCCAAAATGTCGCTGTTGCCCGCGCCGTGAATATAGGCGAATTCTCCGCCAATCTGCCCGTTAAAAGTCCGCCACGGAAAACGCCCGGTGCGCGCCCCCCGCATATTCGGACTGTATCCGGTGTTGTTAACCCCCGCCACAGCCAAAGTACGCGCGCCGCACGGCGCCACCGCGAAAGGAATAACCGCGGCGGGGTCGGGATCTTCATACAAAATATCGGAAACGCCGTCCCAGTTGCCGTCCGCCGCCACATCCGGACACGGCAGCGAAAAATAACGATAGGGAGCCGCCAAAGCATCGCCGTCGTCAAACG
>JBPCXA010000041.1:0-4898 GCA_051008975.1 Gammaproteobacteria bacterium | reverse complement strand
CCCGCCGTCCGCCGCGCGCGATGCCCGGATATCTTGATTCGCTGAACGAGCGGCAGCGGCGCGCCGTATGCCACGAAAACGGCGGCGCGCTGGTGCTGGCGGGGGCCGGCACCGGCAAAACCCGCGTCCTGACCTCCCGCATCGCGTGGCTGACCGGCGCGCGCGGCTGTTCTCCGCGCGAGGTGCTGGCGGTCACTTTTACCAACAAGGCGGCGAAGGAAATGCGCCGCCGCGTCTGCGAATTGACGCCGTTTCCGCCCGGCAACTTCGCGCCCGGCACGTTTCACGGCGTCTGCCACCGAATGCTCAGAATCCACGCCAACGCCGCGGGATGGGATAAAAATTTTCAGATTTTGGATTCTTCCGACCAGAAAACGTTCGTCCGCCGCCTGCTCGCGGACGACGGAATCGACGCCGCCGAGTTTCCCCCCGCCGAATGCGTCCGCTACATCAACGCCGCCAAAGACCGGGGACTGCGCCCCGGCGACATTTCCGAACAATATGCGCGGGGACAGGCGATGCGCGAAATTTACGACCGCTACGAAAACGCGTGCCGCCGCGAAAACAAGATGGATTTCGCCGAACTGCTGCTGTCGGCGATTGACCTGCTGCGCGGCGACGGCAATTTACGCGCGCATTACGCCGCGCGTTTCCGCCATATTTTGATTGACGAGTTTCAAGATACGAGTCCGCTGCAATATCGGTGGTTGCGGCTGCTGGATTCGGGCGAGAATTGTTTTTTCGCGGTGGGCGACGACGACCAGTCCATCTACGCCTTTCGCGGCGCCGACCCGGAAAATATGCGGCGGGTGCAGTCCGAATTGCGGGCGCGCGAAATCATCCGTTTGGAACAAAACTATCGTTCGACCGGCAACATTTTATCCGCCGCCAATACGTTGATTTCCGCCAACAAAAACCGTCTCGGCAAAACATTGTTTACGGACGCCGGGGACGGCGCGCCGATTTTACTCCGCCGCGCCGCCGCCGATTTGGACGAGGCGGACGACATCGCCTACGCCGCCAAAAATGAAATCGCGGACGGCGCGCGCGCCGATGAAATCGCCGTGTTATATCGCACGAACGCCCAAAGCCGCCTGTTGGAGGAGGCGATGCGAAAATACGCCCTCCCCTATCGGATTTACGGCGGCACGCGGTTTTTTGACCGTCTGGAAATCCGGCACGCGCTCGCCTATTTGCGGCTCGCCGTCGCCGACGACCGGGACGCGCTGCTGCGGGTGATCAACACGCCGCCGCGCGGCATCGGCGCGAAAACGATTGAATCTTTGGAGGCGCACGGGGATATTTTTTCGGCGCTGCTGCGGAGGGAATATTGTCTTGTCGGAGAATCGGGGGGGGGGGGCGAAATAAGTTGGCGCCCAAAATCGCGGGATTCGCCGCGCTGCTGATCAAACTGCGCGAATACCGCGAAGCGCGGGCGCCGCTTCCGGTTCTGGCGCGCGCCGCCGTGGAAGATAGCGGGCTGCTGGCGCATTACGAATCGCGCCCGCAGGAATTGGAGCGCGCCGCCAACCTGCGCGAATTCGTCAGCGCCGCGACATTTTTTGAGAAGGAAAACGCGGACGAAGACGCGGTTTCGGCGTTTCTGGCGAACGCCGCATTGGAATCCGGCGAATCGCAGGGGGCGGACGGCGAGGCGGTAAATCTGCTCACCGCGCACGCCGCGAAGGGGCTGGAATTCGCGGTCGTCCATATCGCCGGATTGGAGGAGGGAATGTTTCCTTCCTCGTATAGTTTGGATTCCCTCGACCCGGCGGCGGTGGAGGAGGAGCGGCGGCTGATGTATGTCGCCGTCACCCGCGCGCGCCGCGAATTGTTTTTGCATTTCGCCGACAGGCGGATGGTTTTCGGACAGACGCAGACGCGTCCGCCGTCGCGGTTTTTGCACGAATTGCCGCCCGCCGTCCTTCGCGGAAATGCGGAAGACCGTCCGCCGTCCGCCGAAACGCCGCGAAAACCGGCGAGAAATTTTAAGACGAAGACGAATTCAGATTCGGAATCGCGCACGGATTCGGAATTTTCGGATTCGGATTCGCGCGCGGATTCCGATTCGCGGACGGCGATGCAATATCGTCCCGGCGACATGGTTTCGCATCCCAAATACGGGGCGGGCGTGGTGTTGCGCCGCGAGGGGCGGGGCGCGAAACTAAAAGTGGAAGTGGCGTTCAAAAAAATCGGCGCGAAAACTTTCGTCGCCGCCCTCGCCCCGCTAACCTCCGCGCGTTAGTTTTCCGCCGTGGCGGTACTTTTAATCCCTTAATTAAAAACCGCCATTCCGGCGAAAGCCGGAATCTTTTTTGCGCGAAAGCGCAAACGATTCGCCTTTCGGCGAATGAGATTCCGGCTTTCGCCCGGAATGGCGGTACTTTGGATTTCCGCCCCTGTTCCAAAGTACACCACTCGTCCCATTCCTGCGAAGGCAGGAATCTCCGCCGCCGCATAGCGGCGGGTAATTGTACAATTACCGCCTTCGGCGTGGAGATTCCTGCCTTCGCAGGAATGGGACGGGTGGAGAGGCGAGAATCGCGGATTCGCCTTGCGGCGAAAGAAATTCCGGCTTTCGCCGGAATAGCGGTTTTTTATATTTTCGGATACCGCTAAATTCGGTATTGTCCACGAAGACAAAAAGAACCCGCCATTCCGGCGAAAGCCGGAATCTCTTTAATCCCATTCCTGCGAAGGCAGGAATCTCCGCCGCCGCAAAGCGGCGGGTAATTGTACCCCTTTACAATTACCGCCTTCGGCGTGGAGATTCCTGCCTTCGCAGGAATGGGACGGTGGGAGTGGCGAAAATTGCGGGGCGGGCGGACTTCGGCGGGCGGCGGCGGCGGGAATCCGTTGACGGCGGCGAAACCCGGCGGCGGAGCGGGAAAATCCGCGCCGTGCCGCAAAATCGGACGAAAAAACCACAGCGAGGGCGTGTTTTTGCAAATTATTTGCACTTTTTTTGCATCGGGGAGAAAAAAAACGGTACTGCGGGCGATTCCGTGCTATAATTCCGAAAGCGTCCGTGGAGGCGCGATATTGACATTAACGGGAGTATTCCGATGAAAAAGATCAATTTGATCGTTTGCCGCGCGTTAAACGCGGTTTTTGGCGCGCTGTGCAACGTTTTAACGCCCACTCTCAATTTTAAGGGGGGGGGGGGGGCAGGAATATAAAAACACGCCGGCCGGCCTTGTTCGGCGGCGGTTTAATTTTGCCTTTGCGGGCGGCATCCTGTTCGCGGCGGCGGTTTTGGGGGCGACTGCGGCGAACGCCGCCGTTATCTGCTCGGCGGGTTTATATCTTAATACTTCCGGGAACCCCGACGGCGAACTTTGCCAGGCTCCGGAAAGCGTCGAGAATCCCCCGAACATCGCGCATCAAAATGCCGACTCCGTACTTGCGGGTTTTTTGCCGAGCCCTCCCGGAGCGATAGACGGCGAGTTGACGGCGAACGACGAGGAATATTTTCTGGTCCGCAACGAAAGCGGGGCGGATCTTGTGTATTTGCAAAGCGACGCGCGGATTTTTTATCCGCGGGACACGCGATTCCCGCCGCTGCCGCTCGCCAATTTGCAGGCGGATGTCACCGTGCCGGACGGCACGCAAGGGTTGCTGATTTTTGAGAATTTGCCGCCGGAATATGTCTCCCGCGCCATCGGCACCGGCACCCAAACTTTTTTGTATTTTTCCGAGCCGTCCGCCGCCCTGACTTGCGGGACGGGAATGATACTGAACGCCCTGCAAAACGACTGCGTGGATTCGCCTTCGTCCGGAAACGACGGCAACGGCAACGACGGAAATCCGGGCGTTGGCGGTGCGTCTTCGGGCGATGGCAACGCCCGGGATTTGGCGGTTATCGGTTTGGGAGTCGGCGTCGTCGGATTTATGGCGGCGTACCTTTCGGGCGGCGATTTTTCGCTATTCCATTTCGCTCCGAATATCGGTTATTCCGCCACCGAAAACGGCTACGCGTACAATGTCGGCGGACGGGCGGATTTCCGCAAAGACAACTGGCATCTGTACTACGCCGCCGGGCAGGAAAACACGAACGGCGAATTCGGCGATTTCCGCTACGAATCGGGCGGCGAATACTCCGCCGATTTGTGGACCGCCGCGTTCTCCGAAACCATCCAAGGCGAAACGGCGGATTATGATTTTTCGTTGTCTGCGGATTACCACGGCGGAATTTGGAAAATATCGCCGACCTACCGTCTCCATTCGCATTTTGCGGACGAGGAGTTTGATACGCAAAATTCGCTGAATTTGCAGGGCGAATTGCTGTGGAATCGTTGGACGATTCGCCCGTCTGCGGGATTCCGTTGGGAATCGGCGGACGAGTTCGGCGACAACGTCCGATTCAATTTGTCGGCGGTGCGGCGGTTTTAGGGGGAGGATTCCTGCTACGCAGGAAAGAGATTCCGGCTTTCGCCGGAATGGCGGTGTTTTTTGTTTTTGCGGACAATGCCGAATTCGGCGGTACCCGAAAATATAAAAAACCGCCATTCCGGCGAAAGCCGGAATCTCTTTGTTCACTTTGATTTTTCGCCTTAACCACCCGTTCCATTCCTGCGAAGGCAGGAATCTATACGCCGAAGGCGGTAATTGTACAATTTCCCGCCGCTTTGCGGCGGCGGAGATTCCTACCTTCGCAGGAATGGGACGGTCTCTTTCCCTTGCTTTCGCGGAAACGGGACGGTCTCTTTCCTTTGATTTCGCGGGAACGACGGCGCGGAAGACGGCGAATTTATTTCGGAGGGTTTTCGTTCGCGTCCATTTCGCGGCGGAGGGCGGGCGGATCGATGCGGCGGCGGAAATTGTCGCGCACCTCCTTCCACTTGAATATGACCGAGTTGCGGACGATGTCGGCGTCGTATTTTTTGTGCATATCGGCG
>JBPCXA010000040.1:0-3677 GCA_051008975.1 Gammaproteobacteria bacterium | reverse complement strand
GGAGGCGCGATTTTGCTCTTAAAAGGAGATTGTGATGAAAAAAGTCATTTTGTCGTTTCGGGCGGCGTTTAAGGCGGTTGTACGCGCGCTGAACAACGTTTTAACTCCTATTAAGGGGGGGGGGGGGCAAGAATATAAAAACGCGCCGTTTGGCGGCGTTGTTCGGCGGTTAATTTTTGTCTTTGCGGGCGTTTTGTTCGCGGCGGCGTTTGGGAATTCCGCGGCGAACGCGCAAGAAGCGGAAATGCGGGTATACACCGCCTCGCACGGCGATTTTCCCATCCGCAGTTCCAGCGTCGATCTTGGCAACCTTGACGTTTCCGGTTCGGTGCTGGACATTATCGCCAAAGGACAGGCGCTTGATTCCGGCATTGACAGCAATTTGTTTAGAATTCTTGCCCCTGGCGGCATAGAATTCGGGTGTAATAGTCTTAGTCCGGCGGGATTGCCGGTGTGTGCGTCAGGCATTGCGGGGAACGTAACATTGTCGGCGGGGCAGACAGTCGTTCTTCTAAATCCTATCAATAGCATTGTCCTTGCACGCACCCGTGCCTACTCGGACGGCAGTGCGACGGACGGCAGCGAAATTCATTTGGCGTTTGGACAAGATTCGGTGACGCTCGCCAGTTCCGTCCCGCAAGGCGGCACGTTGTTTTTTATTGAAGACGGAACTTTCATAACAACGCAAACGCCGTCTGCGGCGAATATCGGTTTTGTGCGGTTGCAGCAAAGCGATTGCAGAGGCGAGCGAACTGTTGACGGCGACGGTTTAAGATGCGAGTTGACTTGCACTTTGCCGCAGGCGGCGGACGCGAACAACGAGATGTGCGAGATTACCACTGAATCGTGCGGTATGACGATTGCCAATTCGGTCGTAAATTCCGCCGGCGACAATTGCGAATGTCCTCCCGACAGAAGATTAAACGGCAACGGCGACAGCTGCGACATAATCGGCGGCGGCGGCGAACCGCCGACTCCGCCCGAAGATGAGCAGGAACCGACTCCGCCCCCGCCTTCTGCGGCGACTTCCGCCGCCGCTTCGCAAAGAGACGAGGCGGATTATGCGACTGCGGCGGGAATTGTCAGCGGCGTCGTGGGCGTAATTCTCGCCCTGCACTATTGGGGCGGAGACGCGAACGCGTTCGCCTTTTCGCCGGATTACGGCTATTCCATCACCGAAAGCGGCTACGCGTACAACATCGGCGGGCGGCTGGATTTCCGTAAAGAAAATTGGCGTTTGTATTCCATCGCCGGACAAGGAAACGCGAACGGCGATTTCGGCGATTTCCGCTACGAAAGCGGCGGCGAATATGCGGCGGATTTTTGGACGGCGGCGTTTTCCGAAACCATAAGGGGCGACACGACCGATTGGCGATTTTCGTTGTCGGCGAAAGCGGACGGCGGAATTTGGCGGTTGTCGCCGACGTACCGTTTTCATTCCCGTCTGGACGAAGACGAAACCGAAACGGCGAATTCGCTGAATTTAGAAGGAATCCTCCGCTACAATCGCTGGATAATTTCGCCCTCGGCGGGATTCAATTGGCGGCGTCCGGAAGAATTCGGCGACAACGCCCGATTCAATTTGTCGGCAGTGCGGCGGTTCTAACCCACCGTCCCATTCCTGCGAAGGCAGGAATCTCCGCCGCCGCAAAGCGGCGGGTAATTGTAATTCCTGTAATTTACAATTTGCGCCTTCGGCGTATAGATTCCTGCCTTCGCAGGAATGGGACGGGAGGAGATTTCGGCTTTCGTAGGAAAGAGATTTCGGCTTTCGCCGGAATGGCGGTTTTTTATATTTTCGGATACCGCCGAATTCGGTATTGTCCGCAAAGACAAAAAGCACCGCCATTCCGGCGAAAGCCGGAATCTCCGCGCCGAAGGCGCAAAATTCTCCGTCGCCGCCCGAATTATGCGAAAGAATCGCCGCCGCGCGAATCGTGTATAATGGCGGCGCGCGAGTTGGACGCAAACGAAGGTCGGAAAAAATATGAAAATTTTGGTCGCCGTCAAGCGGGTGATTGATCCTTATGTCAAGGTGCGGGTGCGCGCCGACGGGACGGACGTGGAAAAAACCGACGTCAAAATGGCGATGAATCCGTTCTGCGAAAACGCCCTGGAAGCCGCCCTGCGCTGGAAGGACGACGGGCGGGCGGACGAAGTCGCGGCGGTTTCGGCGGGCGCGTCCGATTCCGCCGAAACGCTGCGGATGGCGCTCGCCGTCGGCGCGGATCGCGCGATTCTCGTCAAAACGGACGGGACGCCGGAGCCGCTGCTGGCGGCGAAGATTCTCGCCGCGGTCGCCCGCCGCGAAAATCCCGGCGTGCTGTGGTGCGGCAAGCAGGCGACGGACGGCGATTTTAATCAGACCGCGCAGATGGCCGCCGCCCTGCTCGGCTGGGGGCAGGCGCTGTTTTTGTCGGGGGCGGTTTTGGAAGACGGCGCGGTACTCGCCGATTCGGAGGTGGACGACGGCATCGCCGCCCTGCGCGTCAGGACGCCGTGCGTTCTTTCCGCCGATTTGCGTTTGAACGACCCGCGCTACGCCACCCTGCCGAACATTATGCGGGCGCGCAAAAAACAAATTGAGGAACTGACGCCGGAGGAGCTGGGAATAGATCCGTCCCCCCGCCTGAAAATTCTAAAAGTTTCCGAACCGCCGCCGCGAAAGCCCGGGCGCAAAGTGGCGGACGCCGAAGAACTCGTGCGCGCCCTGCGCGAGGAAGCGAAGGTGCTGCAATGACCGTATTAATCGTGGTCGAACACGACGGCGAAACGCCGCGCGAAAATTTCCGCAACGCGCTGGCCGCCGCCGGGCAAATTTCCGCATACTCCGGCGGCGAAATTGAGGCGCTGGTGCTGGGCGGAAAAAAGACGGCGGACGCCGTCGCGAAAGCCCCCGGTCTTTCCGCCGTGCGGTGCGTCGACAATCCCGCGTTCGCCGGAAATCTCGCCGAAAACTGCGCGCCGGTTATCGCCGAAAACGCCGGGGGCGCCTCGCATATTGTTATGGCGGCGGGGGCGCTGGCGCGAATGTGGCTGCCGCGCGCGGCGGCGCTGGCGGATTCGCAAATGCTTTCGGAGGTGATCGCGGTGGAATCCGCCGATACTTTCGTCCGCCCGATATACGCCGGCAACGCGCTGACGACGGTACAAATGTCGGACGCGGCGAAGTTTTTGTCGGTGCGGGCGACGGCGTTTGACGGCGCGGAAGGGGACGCCGATTCGCCCTGCCCGGTGCGATATTCGGAGGACGGCGAAGACGCCGGACTTTCGCAATTTCTCGGCGGAAAAATGTCGGCGCGGGAGCGTCCGGAATTGACTTCGGCGCGGGTGGTCGTCTCCGGCGGGCGCGGCGTCGGCAGCGCGGAAAACTTCCGTTTGCTGGAAGAATTGGCGGACATTCTCGGCGCGGCGGTGGGGGCGTCCCGCGCGGCGGTGGACGAGGGATATGTGCCGAACGATTATCAGGTGGGGCAGACCGGAAAAATCGTCGCGCCGGATTTGTATCTGGCGGTCGGAATATCGGGCGCGATTCAGCATCTGGCGGGCATCCGCGATTCCAAATGTATCGCGGCGATCAACAAGGATCCGGACGCGCCGATTTTTGACATCGCGGACTACGGCCTTGCGGGCGATTTGTTCGAAATCGTCCCGCAATTGAAGGCGGCTTTGGAGAA
>JBPCXA010000039.1:0-26585 GCA_051008975.1 Gammaproteobacteria bacterium | reverse complement strand
TACGCCGAGCGGCGGATCGCTTCTCCAGATCGGATTTGATTTGGTGGCCACGGTGGTGAAGCTCGGCAGCCCAAATGGCCACATCACCGCGTTTGTGCGTAGCCACGACGGCGATCCCGGTAACTTTGCTACCCGGATCAAATCGAAGCTCAAGGGGGCATGGTGTCGGGTTCTCCACGACGTGTTTCAGGATGATGGTGTAGGGCCGTGAGCGGTACTTTTTCGCATTGCCAGAAGCGCACAGTCGACGCGCACGCTTTGCCGTGCATGGCGCGAGTACCTGGAGATCCGCGCCGAGAACGCAGACTCGATTAGTCATTGGCTTTCGCCACTCGGCCGAAGCCGAGGTAAGGGTCGCCGCGCACATCCGTTATCTTGGCTTGTCGCTCGGAGTGCACTGTGCGTTGCCTCGACGCCGCACTGTTTAACACACCGAATCCTGAAAACGCGCTGGCGAGGCACGTGAACAGGTATTGACCAAGATAACTGCTGCCTCCAAGGAGGCGTGCTGCCTGAGTCAATGTGAAATTATAATGCAGGGAAAGCATTCTCCTTTCACCCTCGTTGTCGAGAACTCAGCAATAAAAATAGTAGACAAATCTCAAATCAGATATTACACTTTATCCCTAAGAGATAACGGGATATTTACCAAACTCTGTTTGGGAGGCCGAGTTTTTGCAGTACACGTCCATTTTTGCTGCCGCCGGCACGGTTTTTTGTTTCTCCGGGCTTGCTCATGCCGCGGATCCGTTAAGTGACTATTTCGATGGATCTCGATTTGTTATTGCGGTGCAGCAAAAGGAGCTGCCCAGTCCTGCTCAGGCGGTTCAAGCGATACCGGTGGAAGCTCAACACTCCGAAAACACGCAGGAAAGTCGTCGTCCTAAGGCGGAGGCTGATATAACGGGATCGTGTATCCGAGGTCGTCGCGGCGACACATTTACTGTCTGTTACTCACCCTCGGATCGGATGTTTCTACTTCCGAGTGAGAAGGATGCGCTTCTGAGATTCGCTGGCTACCGCGGTCACTATGACATAACGATTTATAGCGAAACGTCAAAAGACATAGGGAATATCGGAAACATTCGAGCGCGAACGTTCAGTACATTATTCCATTCTGATGATGAGGTCTCGGTGCAGCAACAGTATGCGGTCTGCAATCGAGACTGCCGCAATCAGGCTGTTATTAAATACCAAGCTTTTAAGTGAGTTTAATAATGAAAGTAGTGTTCTTTGTCGGGTTATCAGTGTTGCCCCTACTTGCGGTCGCCGAGACAAGCGACCTCGTCACGAAGAATCTAGAAGCTTTAGTCTACGCAGCAATCGCTGCCGTCGTGATTGTACCTCTCGCGGTTTGGTGGAAGAAACGAAAGAAAGCAAAGCAAGACCGTCAGTTGACAGACGCCGTTGCATCAGCTGATGAGTAAGAATGTTGTTTCCACGTCGGTCCTCCTCGTCGCTACCCTAGCCGCACCCATAGGGATAGTGGGCGCGGCCGAGGAGTTGGACGCGGTGGATCCGGAAAGTGCCACTCAGTTGCGCTTCTTCGAAGAACAGCTCCAAGCGACATTTGGCCGACCGATCGGCATCCGTCAGATCGACGTTGAGGGCAGTCCGCTTCCAGGCAGTATGGAGATGCTATTGGACGGGGGAGGGGCCATCTACTTTTTTCCAGAAGAAGAGCGAATGCTTATCGGTTCGGTTATCGATAAGCAAGGTCGTAACCTTACGAAGCTTCGCATCGATCAACTCGATATCGACGGCATGGCGGATAAGATCGCAGCGATTCCAGACGATGTTGGAATCGTTCTTGGCGGCAAAGAATCCGACGTCACGTTCATTGAGTTTTCGGATCCAGATTGCCCTTATTGCCGCGCGTTCAGTCAACAGTATGAGCGTGACGACAATCATGTCCAGCGGCGTGTCATCTTTACACCGATAGATAAGCTACATCCATATGCTGCCGAGAAGGCAGTTCACATTCTTTGTTCTGATGATCCAGCTGCCGAGATGGCGCGTATTTATCGTGATCAAGAGCCAGAACAATGGTTCTCATGTGAGAATGGAATTCAAGAATTGGCGAGACATGTCACCGTTGCAGAATTGTTTGGGGTTAAGGTGACACCGACGTTTGTAGTTGGTGATCGAGTGATTCAGGGAGCGAACATTAAGAGAATTCGAGCTGGATTGGAGGTTGGAGTAGCTCGCTAAGATTCTGCTCTGTGTGAGTAGATACGATAGCACACCGTGTGTGGGCTTTGTTTTGGACAAAAATAGGAGTATCTCCTTCAAATGACAACTTTGAGTGCAACCTTGCCCCGAATAGACGGGGGTTTTCTTAAACGGCTCGGCATGACGGGCCTTGTGTCACTGCTGTTTGTTGCCGCCGTTACGGCTGCAACGGCGCCTGGTACAGGCACGTTTCTGTACGAGGTCTACGATATCTTCGTCCTCCAAGGTATGAACGGCGCCGCTGGGTTTGTTGGTGGCGTCGGATTCATTGTCTGGGGTATTGTTCAGGCTGTTATTCGGTCGCCGTTGTTTGGCCTCATCTGGGCTGCCGGTGGTTATCTGCTGATTAATGCAGAAGCAGTAATGTTGAGTCTGGGTTCGACTGTTTCGTTGGTTGGGACTTCGGTGTCTTTGGTCCTCTAACCCGCCGCTACGATAAAATAGTTCTGGTACAAAGCCGTGAGAGAAAGTGTTATACCACAATATCTGCATCAACCGACTCGTGTGTTGTTCCTTGACGCTGATGAGTTCGGGGTGCTTGGATTTAGCTTTCTTTTGGCGGCGATTTTCGGTGGTATGTTTTGGATCTTACTACTTGTGGGACCCATGACATATATCGAGCTCAAACGGGGGAAGCCGAGAGGCTTCCTCCGCCATTTCTTTGCTAAGGAAGGTTTCCCACCGTTACCTGAAGAATCGTATCCGCCTTCGACAGTCCGCGTTTTTCACGAGTAGCTCAATGATCCGAAAGCTCTTTCTCCAGCATACGTCGAATCTTTTCGCCGAAAACAAAGTTCTGAAAATATTGATGATCGCTATGATCATTGGTTTTTTCATGAATTGGCGATCATCAGAAGCGCTTATAGGCGCACAACGCACGACGCTGGTTCCGGTTGGAACGCTTTGTGGTGAAGCTTCTATTGGAAGTGATTCGGCAGATGAATCGTATCTTTATGCTATGGCACTTCAAATAGGCAACCTTCTGGGTAATGTTACTCCAGCCAATGTCGACACGAATTTTTCTGTTCTGTTGCTCATGTTTTCGTCTGATGTTTACGGAACGATGAAGGGACATTTGGCGGAGCAAGCTAAAACCGTAAAACGGTTTCGTTCATCATCATATCGAGTAATACCTAGAGGAAAAGACGCATTGGAGATAAAGGATGGGGAGATTCTTGAGTGCCGTAAGCCAGATGAGGGAATGCGTGGATGGTCTGATTGTAAGGAACTCTGGTGGCATGTGACGCGAGAGCGTATTTCCAGTGGTCAAATTCAAGATTCGACGGATATCGCTTATGTGGTTCCGTATGTAATACGGCATGGGAAATTCGAAATAATCAGACCTGTCAGCGAGGTTGTAGGCCGTTGAACGGTGTCCGTTTTTGGCTCATTCATGTTCTTCTTTTACTTTCCGGAGCCGCCGCCTATGCCGCCGGTCCAGTTCAAACAGCGAATCAGCAACTCGTCATTCCTGAAGTTGCGACCCCTGTTGCTGTTAGTAACATTGAACCAAATAGAATCGTTTGTTCAAGTGGCAATATCAATGATATTGCGGCTACTGATTACGTACCAAAGATCCTTGATACGAAGCAAGGCATTAAGAATATGGTGTTTTTGACCTATCCAGTTGTCAAGACGTCTGCGGCTGATGCCGGCAATAGAGAAACTCGTCCATCAGCGATCGATGTCATCTGCGCTGGAGATGTATACACGCTTGTTTTGAACCCCAAAAACGTTGGGCCGCAAGTGATTAGACTGGGCCGGGGAGTTAAAGATGCCAAAAAACAAAACGAAGACTTTTTCGGTGAAGAACCTTACGTAAAGCGGATTTTTACTTTGATAGAAAAATCTTACATGAATGATCTGCCCGCTTCATTTCGAGTCGAAGCACTTGGCAATCAAGTTGTGAATGTGCCGCGCGAACTGATGGGGCTAAGAATTAGCGCCGTTCGGCGAGTCCGACCAGATGGTCAGGGCTTAATGTTGACGCAATATAGAGTGATCCCAGCTGTTGTTACGAATCCGCCCAAAGATGTGGAGGAGACGGATTTTCTCCACATCGCGTTTGGTCAGCGTATTGCTGGTATTCGAATTCATCCGATGCAGATAACGGCCCGCGGAGCAGATCTTTACATCGTGCAGAGGATCACGCGCTGATGCAAAAGTTCAAAGAACTGTGGGCGAGATGGTTTTCCGGTAAGGAACGCTCAAAGTACCGTCGGGTTGCTATTGTCGTTATGTTATTTTTAATGGTTTTTGGGTACCACAAGATTTTTAGAGAAGGAGAGGTTCCTGAGGCAGTAAAGCGCGCAGAACAACGCATTCAAACTCGCGCTGTGGGGTTTGGGACAGAACAGTTGGAGGATGATATCGAAGCGAAAATGGACCGTTTCGCGTCGTTGGTGGATGAGCAACGAGCGGCGGCGGAGGTAGAGCGAACGGAACTTAAAGATAAAATTAAGGCGCTTACACAAATTGTGCAATCCCAATCATCTCGTGAAGCAGCACAAGCGTTGGATAGGATGATGAAGGATGAGGAAGTGAAGACTGATGGTGGTGATGAGCAAACCGCCGTTAGTGACGGTGGCAGTGGCGACCAGAAATATCCGACGCCGCCTTCTATCGAGAAAATGGATGGCGGAGATGGGCAAAATAACGTCGTGAACGCCGTTTACATGCGTGATTTGCAGGGGCAATTGGCGGAACCGATACTGACTAATGGGTTCATTGCCTTCCAAGGATTTCCTGAGGATGTGGATCCTGTGATGGCGTTTCAAGACTCCGTGTTACTGGCGCCGGGGTTGATGGCGGCTCGACTTCTTGGTGGTGTTCGAGCTCGAACTATAGGTGACGATCTAGACCCGAAGCCATTAATGTTTCGTATTCAGACGCCAGCTATATTGCCCAATGAGGTAAAGGAGGATCTGAGTGGGTGCTTTGCAATTGGCAACAGCACCGGCGAACTTGACAGCGAGCGAGTCGAGGTCCGGATGGTGTCACTTCACTGCGTATCTCATGACAAGCGTCTGGTGGTGAACGAATGTATCGAAGGACACGTCAGCGATGGTGATGATGGAATACGGGGGATGGCGGCGCGGATTCGTACCAAGATGGGGGCGGCTACTGGTCGGGCATTTGCCGCTGGCGTGATAGGGGGGTTTGGCACATCTTTGTCCGAACAAACCGACTCAGCGGTGTCGATTAATCTCTCCGGTGTATCTGGTGGCGACTTGTCTTTAACCGATGCGGCGAAGAAAGGATTAGGTCGAGGTATCGCAAGGGGAAGCGATCAATTGGTTGAAATGTACGTCGAATTGATGCGCAGCACCGGTCCTATCGCTGAAGTCGGCGCCACTAAAAAAGTGGACATCGTTATTATTTCACCAGTTCGTCTGCGCATTCGCCAAAGCGATGCCGATGGGGAGACTCTTTCTTGTGCGTAGAGTATTAATTATGTCGTTCTGTACCATATTGGCGGCCTGTTCTTTGAGTCCATATCCAGAAGAGTTTGGTTGCGAAGGTTCTACCGACTACGGTGCTTGCATGTCGATGTCGGATGCGCACAGGGCTGCCGTTACCGGTAATTTTAAAGGTAAGCGCCTAACGAAAGATGGTGAGGTAGATGTTGATGGTGGTGAGCTTGAAGATTCAAACGATGGTAAGAAGATGGAAAACATCAGCGCGGCATCGCCTGCTGGGCTTGAGCATGGACTGCTAGCCGATGAACACAGTCGTTACGAGGCCGCGCAGTATCGAGAACTTCGACGCCTTGTGCAGCAAGACGTAACACCTATCCTCAAGCCGCCGGAAGTAGTACGGACCTATATCGTCGCTTACGAGGCAGATTTCGGTCTCTCTGAGACGCCTGTTTTGAAAATGGGCGAGGTTATCTATTCGGCGGGTAAGCCGCAGTGGGTGGTTAAGGGAGCTCAACCCATTGGTGGTGTGGGTCGTCCTGGCGAAGTAGGCGAGGGGATTCTTGTGCCTCTCATGGAAGACTCCCGTTGGGACCAAATACCTGCGGTACAACTCCCGACGCCAACGCCCACTCAGACGGCTGCTGGAGCGCGGCAGAAGAGGGTTAGCCAACAACAAATATTAAGCGGCGCATTACCTCAGCCGAATGTTAATCGTCAGATACCCCAGAAGACGCAAAGGAATCAAAAAGCTGTAAAGACAGCTAATCAGGGTGGGCTTCGGTGATGAACACAGCTAACCGACGCATTCCCCCTGCTATACAGGAGAACGCACCGAGACGACGGATACCGTTATGCCTGAATCAACGTCGAGAATAGATGGCTACAGGCCGTCGCGCGTCCAGCTCGGCTTGCGAGCGCAACGCCTAGCATCGAAGCGAGCAGTCGCGGGCGCTCCGATAGGACTCGTCGGCGACGGGGTGTTCATTCATCCATGAATTCAAACTAGGAGTAGTCATGTTAGTCGACGCACTTTTTGGTTCAGAAGGGGGGGCCTTCAGCCGGTCTCATCTTTACGATACACGTCGTCATCCGTTTAGTAAGTATCTCCGGATGCATACGTATGAAGCGGATAGTGAGACTTATCGTCTAGTGGATGATCACTATGGCATTCTATATGAATTGGCTCCTTTGCCGTTTGCTACAGATAAATCGTTGTCGAGTATTCGAAATCTCCACCAGCAAAGCTATCCAGCAGGCACCACCATTCAGTGGATGCTCTACGCGGATCCATCGATTGACGGTATTCTAAATGAGTATGCGTCGACTAAAACTCGTGACGATCCCATTCTAAGGAGAAGTGTGGATCGTTATGTTGACTTTCTTTCACAAGGGCGCCACGGACTCGGCCAACTCAAGGGAACGCCTCTTCGAAACTTCCGTTTGTTTTTGTCCATACGATCCCCGCAGGAACTGGATCGCCAGTTGGTTGAGCGGGTGATAGAGGGGACACGCGGAGAAGGGATGGCGCCGCGTCACACATCGCCTCAAGCACTGATTTCTTGGCTTTCTACGATCTTCAATGGGGACGATCATAGTGTAAAGCCAAGACAATACGATTCAGAAGTGCCAATCAATAAGCAAGTAATTAATTCGGAACAACCGGTCGGGTATGACGACGACTATTATCGGAGACAGTCGCCAGAACGGATCGTCAACCTTGAGGCGCCATTCCGAGTTGGACCGTGGTACGCGCGGTGTATAACGCCGAAGGTTTACAAAAAGACAATAAGTGGCGAACAGACCGCGAATTTATCTGGGTCTTTTGGTGAGGACTTAAGGCAGTTGTCTAGTCCTTTTCTGTGGACGTCAACGATTATGTTCGGTGACATTGAAAGGACGCTCCATACGAAGCATCAGATCTACAACAACCAAAAAGCGGTTGGAACCTGGCAGATTGATCTAAATAAGCGGAAAAAAGAAATTGAGTGGGCCATTGGCGCGAGTGCCGACGAACCTTTTTGTCGAATGATCAATGCCGTGTGGATTTTTGGGCGCAGTGCGCAAGAGTGTCACGTCTCCACTGCGAGAGCCAAGGATATTTGGGGTACCTACCACGAAATGCAAGAGGAAGGACATCTCAAGATTCCAATGCTCATCAATGCGTTGCCCTGGGGATTGGACGGTTCTGATGACAAATTAGTAGCGACCCTGGACCGCGACATTTTCGTGCCGCTCGACTCTGCTGTTCGGTTACTGCCCATCCAGGCCGATTTCGCGGCGCAGCGGGTTCGTCCGTCAACAATCCTCGTGGGTCGCAAGGGTCAACTCGGTGGTATTGATATTTGGGCGGCCAAGAATCGTAACTTCGTTGTTTCTGCAGAATCAGGATCTGGAAAGTCTGCCACTGTCAATCAGTTAGTCCGAGACCGCTATGGCGAAGGGGACATTATACGGTTGATGGATATTGGCGGCAGTTTTCAGAAGTTGTGTGCGCTTGTGAAGGGCCGATACATCGATGTGGGGAACCAGGAGGGAATGGTAGTCAATCCATTCCAGATCGTTTCTGAGGGGGATGAGGACGACCAAAATTACAACTGGGAAGCTGTATCCGACATCGTCGGAACGATGATTCTTGGCAATGCGCAGAAAACGCCAAATCAAAATTCTCTTATCAATTCTGCTGTCCGATTTGCTCACACAGTAGACGGAGGGGAACAAGGAATAGAGCACGTCTATCGCTATCTGCACGAGTTTCCGAAGCATGCCGTTGATAAGGACATCGGGCCGGCGGAGGCCACGTTTAAACACGAAGCATCGATGATGGCGTTCAATTTGGGTGAATGGCGACCGAACGGTATGTACGGACGTTTTGTTAACGGCGCGAGCACGCTTGATATGGCGAATGATGAATTCGTAGTGCTCGAACTTGAACGGCTTGCGCGACGGAAATCTCTGTTTGGCGTTATTACGAAGCAATTAGTGAATGCGATGTCAGCCGATTTGTACTTATCCGACAGGGAACGTCGACGATTCTACATCATTGATGAGTTTTGGAAAATGAAGGGGTTTGAACTCGTCGCCATGGTGATTGAAGCCTATCGTAGAGCTCGAAAATACGAGGGGTCTATGGGCGTCGTCATGCAAAATTTGACAGATCTCCGTGATTTCAAAAACGGAGATGCGATTTGTCAGAACGCACATTGGTTGTTCATGCTTTACGGCAAGCATCGCGATGCTCAGAAGGCAGGACTACTCGGTTACTCGGAAGCACAAATGTTGGCTCTCGAAAAATTAAAGGTTCTGGAAGACATGTATACGGAAATATGGATTCATGGTGGGGACAGTGTGCGTGGACCGATGCGGGTGGTAATGGATCCGTTCTCTTATGCACTCGCCTCGACGACTGGCGCGGAAGTATCTCAGTATGAAAAACTGGTCGAACATTTTGAGGGCGACCAGTTAAAGGCGTTAGAGGCGTTTTCTGACCAGCGCGCTCAATACCTGACAGCAAAGCATGGAATATCGAACTTTTACTCTTCTTGATAGCGCATGTGGCGTTATCCTGCTGGCATTTGGTGCTGGCACATTTGCTGCACCACCCCCTGCTCATGTATTTCCTCCTTATAACCCAGCAGCGGATGTCACGGCGATTGATGGGACCGTGGATGGCAGGATTGGCAGCGGAGCTGCGGTGTCAACCAATATGGTACAACCACTGATGTCAGAAGCTGACATGACAACGATGGATGGTGTTACAGCGTTTCCGGCGCAGCTGAGTTGTCCTTCCTCAAAGGAATATGTGCGACTAGCTTTGGCTCCTGGGCCAACGGGCGATATTACCACTGCAGTGCTTCAGCGAGATACTGATTTCGACGGAGCGTTGGATTCGACGTTCGCTCTGCCGACGCCAATTTCAGGGATTTGTGCTAATGGCATCATTATGTGCACGCCGGGGACGTGGAACAGTTGCAATCACTTTTCATGGTCTGCCCCGTCTGGAGCTCTGCAGCTTGATACTGTCACTGCGGCGGATCTCAAGGGATGTTATTGCGTGAATAACAGTTGTGGGACCGCGCTGTTTGCGACACGCAAGGATGAGGTTCTCACAACGGTTGGAGGGGGAATAGTCGGCGCATTGTCGGCAGTCAATCCGACATACGCAGTATCATCTGTTGATATCACAGGGACAGAAATCGTCTATTACGGACAAAATGCCAGTGATTGTGGATTCACAGGCACAGGAGACCGTTCATCTTATTATCGCAACTACGGTGCGATAGAGACCGACGCGCGTAGTGCGACGGGAAATCCGCTTGTGGTGAATGGATCAGCTGTCGACCCCGGAGCACCAGCCCATCCCGGATTGATTTACGATATTGACGCAAGAACGTATGTTTCAGGTACACGAACGACAACAGTCGAATATCCAAATCCGTACGATATGATTTCATCGTCTACTGCGGCGGGCTCGGTAATGAGCGATACGCTGGTGGATTGTCGACAAACTCGAAGTTTTGAGGTTGAAGATGCCACTGCACTCGGAGACATTATCACGCACGTTGGAGGGACAGGTGCTATTTTGCCATGCGGACCCGGTTGTCTTAGCCTAGTTATAGGAACGGTGGGTAATAATTATTGGTGTGATTCTTGTAATCCGCACGGTGGTTTGCACGAGGGGTCAGTAACGTTTGGTGTAAAGGAACCGAGTCGGATTATTAGTGCAAAATTGTTACGTGTGAAATGGGATGATTGGATACAGGTTATCGCTAATGGATCTCTCCTATGGACTGGTCCAGGCGGATCATGGACAGATGTGACGTCCTTTCCGCCACCTGGCGCATGCGAGTTAGGAACGGAGTGGGACGCCGCGACAAATGTGGATTTTACGTCTCTATTAACTGGTGGAGCGACAAGTGTCGACTTTGGGTTTCGTGTTGCCGTGGGAGGATGCGGGGAAGGATATGCATTAGCGGAAGTTCTGGTTAGAGATGGCTGTTCTGCATTGCCAGAGACGATCACGGATGGGTGCCAAATATTGGATACTGATCCAGCGTGCTCTCTATATAACGAAGTCGTCGATGGGGTACGGACAATTGATTCTGGATCTGCGACTGGGTTGTCTCCATTAGCGTCTGCGGTGACGAAAAGAGCTGGAAGCTGTGAATTCACGGAAACCAGACCATGGTGGCGCCGTGACCGCCAGTACAAATGCTCCGGTCCTCCGTCAGGATTTGAGTTGAGCGACGCCTTGGCGCGGCATGCGACCATTTCTTCCAGCGCGAGCACGAGCGGGTTCGATGATCGTCGAATAGATCCGAATACAGGAACGGTGACGATGTCAAGTGAAACAATGGCGCTTCCGACAGTCGTAGCAACAGATTTGTGCACACAGGCATGCAAAATTCGGCACCCAAAAGCACAAAATGATGTGGCTGGCGTCGGGCCGGAACAGATGATGGAAAGTTCTGCGATAGAGTATGAGTTTGAGTATCGCGAATGCCGTGGTGGGTGTCCCCTGGAACCGGGCGACTCTCTGGTGATGCCATGTCAATGCATCAATGAATTTGCTGAGGCAGCGATCGTGATGCAGATGATGCGGTTGGCAGGTCAAGATATGCTGTGTACGAGTGGCGTACGGGTGCCTGATCCTTGATGGTTTGCATAGTGCGCCAATGTTTTTCAGTTGTCCTTTTGTTCCTAGCTGGGGTTGCGCACGCTCAGAATTGGAACTGTCAAGTCGATCTCAATCGCGACGGGTTTACTGATGCTCTCGGTGAAACGGCGTTATGCCCGTCCTCGGTTGCTGGAACCGTGTGTCCCATAGGCGCAACAGAGTGTATTCGTCCTGAGCGTTGCCCATTGGATGACACACTTCCATGCACAACTGGGAATTGTATACAAAGAGATGTTTGCACAGAAACGGCGGTGGCGTCGGACGAATGGACGTGCCCACTCGACGCATCAGTTCCGCCGACTATTCACACTGATGTTGCGTTATGTAACACATCCTGCGAGAAGACGGCCGCGTGTGTGTTGGATCCTCATGTATGCCCTGTCGATGACACATTGGCGTGCGTGAATATCGCTGGAGTTGCTCAGTGTAATGCTGTGCCTTGCGTTGACTTCGATGTGACTCCCCCAGCGCCCGGGGAACGGCCGTTCGATGGGCGATGGGAAGATGATGGTGCGCGCTCTGTTGACGGTGGTTGTACTGAGCAGGTAATGATATTTCCTGGTCATTCTTCGGAGTGTCAGCTAGCGGGCATTAAAACGACCTTCAATGATTGCTGCGAGTCAGGTCCTGGTGTCATTAGTGATAACCTTGGAAGTGTCACGAGCATAGTGACAACAGTGAGTACGATGAAGGCGGTGTTCGGGGTGGCTAAGGCTGCGTATGCAGCTTACAGCACGTCCTTGGCATCTGGTGGAACCGTGGCCTCTGCGGCAAGTGCTGGGGCGGCAGCAGGACAAGCACAAGCATTGGCAACATTGGGTCCTTGGGGACTTGTTTCTGCAGCTGTCGTATTTGTCGTCACTGAATTCATTTTAGGCTCATGCAGTCCGGCAGATTTGGAAACGGGGATGCTGAATAATTCAGGTTATTGCTATGAAACAGGAGAGTATTGTAAAGAAGACTGGTTTGGGTTCTGTGCTCAAAGAGCAAAGACGATGTGCTGCTTTAATTCTAAGCTTGCTCGAATCGTCCATGAACAGGGCCGCTCTCAGTTAGTCTCATTTGCCACCGTGCCTCCGCAAGACTGTCGGGGGTTCACACCGGAAGAATTCTCGCGGCTTGATTGGTCGGCGATGGATCTATCTGAGTATCTAGAGGACATCACGAAAAACGTCATGGACCTTCCGACGGTGAAGGTGCATATCGAGACAAAAGTAGATGAGTTTTATGAGGGCTATACACCATAGTCTAGTTGTTATTGTGGCTCTATTGTTGAGTACTACGTGTCTGCGCGCGGAGGTGGAAACTTGGGGTTCAACGTTCCCTATTGCTGAGCCCGATGCTCTCAAAGAAATAGAGCAGCGAGCGAGTCAAATAAATTGGCAATCAGCGCTGAGTAAACCTCCTGCTCATTGGGGTGCCCGTAAATCCTCGGCGAAGCTTCCGCGCGCTCTTAAATCTGTTGTTCGAAGGCTGGTTCCTTCGTATACATTGGAGCGGGATATTGTGGACAAGGACGGAAACATTATTTATCCCGCTGGATTTGCATATAAGCCATTGGAATTCATGCCGGTTATGCCGTTTCGGATCATTGTTATCGGTGATGATGATGATGATGTGGCGTGGTTTGAAAAAAATGGTCGCCCGACTGATGTGGTACTTGTATCAGGTGGAGATCCTGTGCTTGTAGGCAAACGGGTTGGACAGCGGGCCTATTTGGTGGGGCGCAGAGAGATTGATCGTTTGGGACTTCGAGTAATTCCTAGTGTGGTTGCGCAGGAAGGGGAACAGTTAGTGATCAACGAGTATGCATTACCGGGGAGCTGACATGGATACGCAAGTTTTGGACAAATGGAGCGAATCGCGTCTTAACACAAGCACCATACAGGTATTAACGCAGGCTCGGTATTTGCTGACGCAAGGTTGGCGAAAGAACTACTACGCGAGTACGCGCTGGGGCACGTATGTAAATTCGTCCAGCCCAAAGGCGCGCAAGTGGTGCGCTCTGGGGGCGTTGTCGCGCGTCGTTGCGGCAAGTGAGAAGTCCCGCCATGCGGAAGTAATTGCGTACAAACGCGCTCTAGGCGCACTGCGACTGCATCTTCCAGAAACATGTCGAACTGTCACGCAATTCAACGATAGGCCAGAGACGAAGAAACAAGATGTTCTCGGACTGTTTGACCGGGCGATCTACGAGGATGAGAAATGGCATCATTGAGACTGTTTGTCCGAGTGGTGTTGTTACTCATGCCGTTCCCAAGCGTTGCGGCGACCTGTGGTCCAAGTTTTATAAATCCGATCACGGATATCGTCTGGCCTTGCATATTTCCAATCAATGTGGGCGGTGTCGCTCAAGTAAATATCGGTGCTCCTGATGATCCTGATCCAATCTCAAATCCGATTTGTGTTTGTGCGGTTGGGGCTATTCCGACAATTGGAGTGCGGATGTCGTTTTGGGAACCGTCGATGTTGATTGACACAGTTAAGGATCCGTTTTGCTTTCAGGCTCTTGGTGTCCAACTACCCAATCCGTTTCCAGGCCGCGGGCATGGATCGATGGATGCCTCAGCACGGGGGCTTTTTGCTCAGGCTCATCTCTACGAGTTCCCTGCATGGGCGATTTTAGATCTCTTTGTTGATCTCCCTTGCTTATCTGAAAGCGAATTCGATGTGGTCATGATGACAGAGATATTGCCAACGTGGAACAACGACATTTTGGCCATGCTGATCAATCCAGAGGCGGGGCTTTTTGCGAATCCTGCTGCTCATTTGGCTTGTGCTGCAGACGCAGCCTCAACACTTCGAGGACGGCCGATAGATGAGCTGTTTTGGTGCATGGGACCAATGGGTACCTATCCATTGACCGGGAATATCCCGGTGTCCGACCAGGTGCTTGCACATTCGGGATTAGCAGCGCGTCTTCTGTACGTCACAGGTCGTACGGGGTTACTGCGTGATCCGGGTGTTGACGCGTGCGGATCCGTTTATACGCCAATTTGGCAGAAATCTCATTACCGACTCCAATTGGCCAAACCTGTACGGGATCATACCTGCCGGCCTATTGGGTTATCGGGATTGGTGTGGACTCATAACAAGAACCCTCCGACCAAAGGCGATAATTTCGCACATGTGATATTTCAAAAGAACCAATGTTGTCTGACGTATTAAGGACAGAAAATGCAAGAACTATTACAACGTACGTGGACGGAGATAGAAGATCGGTTATGGCAGTGGTTTAACCCATATGAGTTACGGTTGAAGGCAGTAGCGGCAGTCCCCTATTGGGTGTCGAGTATTATCTTTATTGTGCTTTCATTATTTGCGGTGAGAAAAATTGGGTTAGCCTCTGGTCAGGAATACGCCAGCGTCGTTATAGCGTTTTCTAGTTTGGTGTTTTTCTTTGGTTTTGTTTGGTCGATGTTTCTCATTATCTACGGTGCTCTGAACCGTTGGGCGTCCCTTTGCGCTTTTATAGCTGGAACAGCGGGGACGACAGCGATTCTTAGTCATCTTGTGACACAAGGCGCATTTGGCAGAGAGGGAGTTAAGAAGCTAGAGATGGCTGTTAGCGCTGAACCTATGGCGGCTGTGATTGGTGTTGTACTGTTGTTGTTAATATCGATGAGGATTGGTACGGGTTTTGAGCGGTGGGTGTTAAGGTCGATGAAGTTGTCTTCATGGGCTCGGCGACGTGAGCTAAGTGTGCGTATGTCGGCTGCACTTTTGTTTCTGAATGACGAGAAAGGCATCTGTTTGGTTCATGATGATGACAGTGCTGTTCTGATCAATGCCGATATTAATCGTATTGGGGAGATTTCTGGGGCAATGCGAGCAGGAGAGACTATGATTCGTTTGGGTTTTTCGGGTCTTCAATTAAGACGGCGTTGGCGCCCTTGTAGAGGCTACCAGGAAGAAATTGATATCGATGGCCTTAAGGTCGTAGTTTCGACCGGAGGTGATAGCATCGGAGAATATGAAGCTGCGGGATTGATTCTGAAAAATCCAGATATGTTTTGGCGATTGGCATGGCGACTGTGGCGGTCTGCAGGCAGCGATGAGGCGGTGTCGATAACTGATGTCCAAGAGTAGCTGGTTAATTGCTTGTTTGATGTTGTCCAGCAGTGTGGACGGGCAGAATATTGACTACGAAGCGTTGGCCCGTGAGGCCATAGGTCAGGCCCGTAAGACTGTTCAGGAGCCTGTGGTGCAACGCCAAGCCGATCACCTACGCAAGCAGACTATTGAGAATCCGGCATGGCGGGCTTTGATTGAGGAGCGTCGGCAATCCGTTGGGAGTGAGATGTTTGGGCTGTCGGAAGACGAGATATCACCTGCGACTGAGCCAACCGGCGCCCGGTTCTACGTCTTCGTCAGCTCATCAATGGGCATCGATTCGGTCAATCACTACGCAGCTCAGGCTTCGAAGATACCGGGCGCGGTTCTGGTAATGCGGGGTTTCATCGGTGGGGCTAAGAAGACGAAGCCGACGATGCAGTTTATCGGCTCGTCATTGAAGAAAGACAGAAACTGTCAAGGGTGGGATTGCCCTCAATGGCCAATTGGGATGCAAATTGACCCGTTGGCGTTTCAACGGTTCGGCGTTGAGCGAGTGCCGGCATTTGCGATTGAACCGAATCCGTTTGTAGAGGGATATTGCGAAGCTGAGCCAGATGAGCTTCAGCACGATCCAACGCGGCACGTATTGTACGGCAGCGTGTCGGTCGAATGGGCCGTGGATTGGTTGTTGACACGACATCCTGGTATCTCCCTTTGAGACGGTCAACTGAATGGCTTCTTGGTTGTGGTGTTGTGTGCTTGACGACTGCAACTATTGTCGGTGCACATCAGGCTAAACTTGTTGTGAGCCTAACTGACTCTATCAAGCCAATATTCTTGACACGACTTCCGAGTGAACCAGAGCGTGGAGATTATGTACTCGTCCAAGTGATTCACAAAGCGTTCGGACCGCGGCCGACGTTACTTTCAAAGCGCTATATGTGCGGTCCAGGAGATGTGCTAAAGATGGAACTTGAAGAGCGATATGCTGTTGAAAGGGTTATGGCGCCAGAACCGCATGTCGTCGCTTATTGTAACGGGAGTGAAATTACATCTGCACGGGCGGTACGTGGTCATGACGGGACTATCTATCAGCCATTTAGGTTTGATGGCATTGTACCGGATGGTAAGGCATTTGTGCAGGGTGACATAGGGTCTGAGAGCTTTGACTCTCGATATATCGGCTTTGTCAATTTTAAAAAGATGACTAAGTTGAAAGTCAGAATCTGATGTCAGAAAGAATATTGTTTATCGCCGTAGTTATGACGTGTGGGGGACTGGGGAGTTCTGTTGCTTACATGTTAGATAAAAACTTGAATACATGGGGTCTAATTGGATCAATATTTGGATTTATGTTGTTTAAAATATTCAGGCAGATTCGGTAGCGTGTATGAGATACATCATAGCAATTATGTGTTTTAGCTTTTCGTTTGGTGTTCCGCGTCCTGGAAACGCTTTCAGCTCATTCAGCGCGCAGACGGCTATGACTATTCGTTCGAACGTCGGGGACAGGATGAAACGGCCGCCTGACGTCCCGGTTCCTGCCTCATTCAAGGCGATGAAGAAAAGGATAGTTTCGACTCGTGCTATATTGGATTCGTGTCGTTAGTGAATATGACAAAGTTCAGGGTGAGGATATGAGACACCTTATAGCAGTTGTTGTGTTTTGGCTCATCTCTTTAGCTATTTCCGCCGACGATCGGTCTGGGTATTGGTGGTACTCCGATCCTGTTGTTAGGGAGGAAATTGTCGAAGAAGAAATACCGCGCCGCTACGCCACGATGCAAGAAATGTGGCTGATGCATCCCGATGAGCTTGAACCCATCATCAAGGCGCGTTTACGTGATGCTACTGGCAATGCGACTGTCGAGAATGTAACTCGATGGAAAGAAGCTCTGAGTGTGTCTGTCCGTAAATCCGCCATGTTCGCCGCAGTCGACTCGGTTGTTAATCTCCAACGCCCAGATCTTCACACTGCCGACGACTTCCCAACAAATGTACCTGGTAGGGAGGCGTTTGTGGAGGCTCGAGCCAACGTTATGGATCAGGCATTACTGAACGGACAACAAGATTTTGCCTTAGTTATGCTAAGTGAAAGGTCGTGCGCTTTCTGTGTCCCGCAACGAGCGATTCTGAAGCACTTCCAGGCAGAGTACCAATGGCCCTGGCGAGAGGTGGATATCAAAGAGAATCCAGGCGCTGCTTTGAAGTTTGCTGTGAGTCAGACTCCGACAACAATTCTCGTCTACAAAGGCACAGGGGATTGGATGCCGGTTTCAGTCGGTGTGGTCGATTTGCCGACGCTAAAGCGCAACCTTTATGGAATGATGCGCATTATGTCTGGGGGGAATCCTGGGCAGTTCTTTAGTTACGATGGTGAGCCTGGACTTGACCCGATGTTGGGGATGCCGAACGCTTACTGAGGGACGATAGATGGGAAAGATAAAAGCAGTTTGTTTCGGCATCGCGCTTGCGGCTGGGTCGTGGACAGCCGGTGCAGACCCGTGGGTGGATAACTGGTTAAGTAGTTACACCTTTACAGGTGGTGGTCACTACGCTGGGGCCCAGCGCGGATATCTCACTGCTGGCGGATTCCAAGCGCGCTGGAATACTGGTACGGATTATCTGTTTACGGTCCAACCACCACGGCTTCGAGTCGGCTGCGGCGGCATCGACATGTTTCTTGGGGGCCTTAGCTATCTTGATTTCGATATGATCGGCCAAAAATTCCAGCGGGTCCTTACTGCGGCACCTGCCGTCGCGTTAGATCTTGCCATCAAGCAATATTGCGAGCAGTGCTCGGATTCCATGAAGGATATTGAGGCCGTTGCGCGATTTCTTAATGGCATGCAACTTAATGAGTGTGCGCTTGCTAAGCGTGTCGTGGCGACAGTTAAAGAAGATGATCCAGATATTCTGGGAGCCGTATGGGCGGAAGTGTCACAAGGACAAAGTCTTCGAGAGGGACTTAGCAGAAATGCTCACGAGCATCAAGATCAGGTTCGAACATCTGGGGGCGCTCCGCCTAATGATTTAAGTAGCATTATGGATAGCTGCCCCACGCCGTTTCGTGAAATATTTGTCAATTCATCGGAACCATCTGTCGTTGCAAACATTGCTGAGAAAACAGGATTGCTTCCATTCGAGGATGTAATACGTGGATTTATGGGAGATGTTACCGTCCATTATGATGCTCCCACAAATACTTGGAATGTGAATACGATTCCTCCTTGTCCCAATTCGGACGTCACAGACTTCACTCCATTCTTGATGGGGGAGGCTGAAGAGCGGCCTTCAGATGGTTCAACATGCTCCATCAATAGCGCAACTGGTCTTCTATCCCACGTCGCAACTCAGCTTGGTGCTATCTATGACCGGATAGATGCAAATCAAGTATTTTCTCCAGATGAGGAAGCATTTCTGGATTCAACGCCGCTACCAGTTCTCATGATGATGACGACAGCAAAACTCACGAGCACTCGAGATGCTACCGTAGCAACTTATGCAGAAGCTGTTGGTAGTGGGTATGCATATCGAGTGTTAGATGACTTTCATCGGGCTATGCGTTTCATCAATAACACTGGATCGAATATCTGGCGTACGACAGTTGGTGTAGCGCCTGGAGGCGATATCGATAAATGTCAACCAAATATGATTAAGCAGGCCAGAGTGTTGGTGGCTGAAATGAGTGATCGAGTAGAAGATGGCCGAATCAATGCGAGGACAATGTATTTTGGTCGCGTAGGTGAGCTTAAGGATTCTTTGTTAGTGGCAGCGGACGTACATGAACGATATAAGCGTGCAAACGCCGAAGTTAACAAGGACTTAAAATAATGTCTCGGTCGGTTGGAACATTATTTTTGTTGCTTTTAAGTACAAGCGTGGCCGCGCGAGATATGGATTTCTACGCGTACAATAGTTTTGATGCTGCCGTTGAAGCATTTCAACGATTGGCGCTCGTGTTTGGTCATACAGATTATTTAGGTGGCATTCTACCGTTTGCCATTGCCGGAGTCCTGATAGCGGCCCTAGCGATGCTCACAGTAGGACTTATTCGAGGACAGGGAATTAGTCTTCAGCGTGTTTGGCTTCCTGCCATTGTTGGCTCAATCGTTATGACTGTAGGTGTGTTAAAAACGAGCACGATTCATGTTTATGATCCAGTGAGAAATGAATATGAACCTGTTGGTGATGTTCCCGATTTGATTATCATGGCTGCAGCGATTCCGAATCTGGTTGAGAGACAAGTGGTCGAAATTGTCGATGCAACTAGTGCCTACCCATATGGAGACTTTGCCGGTGGAATTTCATTCGATGTGATTTATCGTTCAGTTACAGAACCAGTCGATGTTGATGACTATCATGTCTCTCAGTCGGTAAATCAATACATAAAGGATTGCGCTGGAATCGCGTTGACTTCGGCGGGTTATCCGACGAGTAGAAATCAAATCAAACGAGACACTGTAGACCTTTTGGCAGAATTGGCGGCGATGAGATCGCTTAGTGTGTTTACATTAGTATTTACACCGTCTGATAAGAATGGTCTTGCTGTCACGTGTCGGGATGCATTTGATGATTATATTGGACCAGCATTGAATGATCCGTTGGTGTTCGAGCAGGCTAAGTTAGCCCTTTGCTCAAGGGTAGGTCTTAATACGTCTAGGCCGGCATCAGCGGTAAAATGCGATCAACTGTTGGCTTCTGCCATGGATCTTGGTTTTAGTGTGACCGCTGGGAGCGGGTTGCAGTATTTTAGGAACATTTATCTAGCTCAATCTATGAGTTCTGTAATGCAGTCATCGAATCCGGATTTGACGACAAAATCGTTGGCTAACAGAAAACTGGTCGCGGGAGGGTTAGGAGCAGGAGCAGTGACGGGGGAATGGTTGTCTCCAATTCGTGGTGCTGTACTTGCCGTAGCGCTTGGTATGTTACCTTTGGTTCTTCTATTCGTAATGACGCCGTTAATATGGTCTGTATTGGGAATTACGGCGGGCCTCATGATTTGGCTCTCACTCTGGGGCGTCGCTGATGCTATTACACATCAAATAGCAATCGATAAAGCAATCTCATATTTTGCTGCTCCAAAACTCAATGATTGGAAAATGGGATTGGACGCTATTTATATGGCGCCAGATGCAAGCACGAAAGCAATGGCGGCGATTGGTTCTATCCGTGGGGCTGGGGTTGGTATTGCATCTTTTATCACGATGGCCTTATTTGGCTTAAGTGTTGGTGGTATGGCGATGATGGCCAAAGCGAGGGTTTCTGATGTTGAGCATGCAGGACGAGAATCGGGTATTGAAGGACATACACCGGAAGGACAAGCTCAGCGCAAACGTGAATTGGCCGCTGCTCAGGCGACAGAGACGGACTTTGCTATGCACGGGGCGGGGGGCGTAGCGCGCGCGCAGATCTATCAACAATCTGCTGCAACGGCGACTGGAGTTGCGACGGCAGATCACCTACGGACTAATGTCGGTGGCGGCACATTAGCAGGTGCTGTGGGAACGATGGGGGCGATCAATGCCGGTCAAACGGTAGGGCGTGCCGATGCTATCGAAAATCTTGCCTCAGCCGCTGCAGGACGCTCTGTAGGCCCTGATGGTGCTTACGACTATGCCCAAACCATTGCGCGAGCGGATCAAGCCATGGCAGCAGGGCATAGTATTAAAGCTGGAGAGATTATGCAGAGCGCAGCACACGACGGCACGGTGGAATCCGGTGCGCTCCATTATTCGGCCATTCGAGCCTATGACCAATATGCAGAGACAGAGAATGAGGGGCGTCTGGCTGCACTTATTCAGGACGAGCATGAAGGGTGGACAGGGAACCGACCCTCTTACCAAGAAGCATTTGAGGAACTTCAACGCATCAAGCATTCGAACTCCGAAGGAACGATTAATGCAACCGCAGGTGATGCCCAAACGATGGTGACGGCTCACCAACTCGGAACTCATGGGTTCAAGGCTGAAATGATGACACGGGCTGGTATGGCGGCTGACATCCAGAATGCGCGAGGTGGATCAATTGATGATGGTTACGAAGGGCTCTCTCAAATGGAGCACGCTTCGAAGGCGGGGGCTATAGACGCTGTTGATGGCAATCCATCGCGAATGCGAGGCATGTTTGAGGTCGATACGACACGTACTGTGGCTCAGAACGAAGCACTCAGACACACGGCGGCACAACTTGGCGTCTCGGTTGATCAAATATCTTACGGCTCGGGAGTCTTTGAATCAGCGAATCGCTCTGGAGAGATGGCGGCAGCTAATGCTTTGCCGCTGGAGACGCAGGTTGCGGCTGCCGAGTTTTCACGGCTGAGTTCTGTGACATCGAATGCAGAGCGTGACGCTTTGGTGGCCCAGATGGGTGAGATGGGTGGTCAATCTCGTGAAGAGATGCTCAAGACGTTCGGTAGCGTAGAAGCCGCTAGAGATTACGCCTCTGCTAACACAATGGTGATGGTAGCCAAAAAGAATGGACTTGGTGTCCAAGACGTTGCCATCGACCAATACGGGGGAGGCGGCTTCAATGTGGCGATCAATGGACCAGAGGATTGGGAGCGACTCCAAACGACGGTAGGCTCATCGCGATTCGGTGAGAATGCGGGGGATATCCTTGCGCAGAATGACTATCAGGGCCAAGCGCGCGTGGAGTATGACCCGCAGACGGGGACTCCGCTTCATACCACGGTGCGGTCAGGTAGCGAAGTCAGTCTGTCTGAGAGCGTGATGGTCGATAGCGGTGAAATGTATCGAGGTAACGTATCCGTCGATGGAGGCGCGGTAGCGGATGCGATGAACGACGATGTGAGTTCTGCGGCGGCGAGATTGACAGGACAGACCGCGTTTACCGGATTGCTCCGCGACATCAAAAACGATGGTATGGCAAATGAATCGGCGGGTATTGGTGTCCTTCAGGGCGTTACCGCAGCCTACAGTGCTTACGGGCATCTAGAGGAAGGGTTTACGGAGTTCAAAACCAGAGCTTTCGATGTGGGAGCGAGCGGGAGTGCGGGAGTTCCCGGTGCTAGCCCCATCAGAGGCGGAGTTTCTGGATCGGCATCGCTTGGTGGCTCGAGTCAACATCGAGAGCAGCAGGAATTCAATGTAGTGGCCACCGCCTATGCTGAAGTGGGGAAAGATGCACTTTCCTTTGCAGAGACAGATATTCGTTCTGAGAGTCCAAAACTTGAAGGCAGATCATTCGATGATGCTGTGCTGGAACGGGCTACTGAGAAGATGAAGGATTTCCATGCTGCTGCTTATTCTAAATATATCGATCTTGGGCGAAGTGCCGTGATGGATGGAAGTGATGACTGGTTCCAAGAAACCTACGATTCTTGGGTTGGAAGAAGTGATCGTAAGTCTTCGGATATTCCAGATGTAGTGAACTAGGAGAATTCAAAAGTGAACGACGCCGATACACGACAAGAAGCCAAGAAGCTTGAGGCCGTGGCATCGATGATGGCAGAAACTGTCAATAAGATGACGACTATCATCGACTCTGAACAGAAGCTTCGCGGGAAGGAGCTGAACGTCAAATGGCGAAAAACATTGCTGTGGATAGCATTCATGCTGGGTCCGATATTGGCGTTTCATCTATACCAAAAATGGCTTGAGCGATCGCCCGCAGGCGGTCACGTCGCAGTGATAAAAGTTGAAGGACCGATCGTTTCCGATTCGTTTGCCAGTGCTGCGCATCTTATTCCAGGAATCAAGGAGGCATTCAATGACAAAAAGGCAAAAGGTGTCATTATTCACGTGAGTAGTCCTGGTGGATCTCCGGTGCAATCTGAGTATCTGCGCCGTGAATTTTCTCACCACGCGAAGAACTATGATCGCCCAGTGATCACTGTGTGTGAGGAAGCATGTGTATCCGGTGGATACTGGATAGCGGCAGCGGGCCAAGAAATTTACGTCGCTGATGCAAGTATCATCGGCTCTATTGGTGTCGTCAGTGAAAGTTTTGCTTTCGATTTGAGCAAGTTCGCTGAGCAATTCGGAATCGAGAGACGCGTCATTACGGCAGGAGAGTTCAAGCGACGAGGAAGTCCATTCGAGCCGCTGAAGGAAGAAGATAAGCAGAAGACCGAGACTTTGCTTGCTCAGGTGCACAACCAATTCAAGGCTGTGGTCAGTAAATCTCGTGGCGAAAGGCTGACTGAGGATGTAGTTGTGTGGGGTTCTGGAGATTATTGGACAGGGACTCAGGCTGTCACGATTGGGTTGGCCGATGGTATCGGCTCGTTACATGACGTCATTCGGGATCGGTTCGATGTGGCCGACATGGTCGACTACACGCCGCATAAAAGATTTGCGCAATCGCTTAAGGGATTTGGAATCAGTGTCATATCTGCAATTTTAGAGCCACAATTGTGGTGGTAGGCGAGGAATAACTAATGGCAGAATACGAAATTACGTTGCATGGAAAGGGGGAAGTGGAGGCTGAAAATGGCTTTACTAATACAGTTAAACTACAAGATGTAAGTTCGCACGTTGGTGATTCGCATTCTGCTCTAAAAGCTGCTAAAGAAGTGCTTTCTAACAATATTTCAATAACTAAGGAGTGGTATTCTGCTGAACCTCCAGAACATCTCGTTGGAATGGATCGATCTCCTATTATTGGGCACATTCACACTCCCGAGCGTATTGATGTCGTAAATCTAGATACTAAAGAGAAAATATCAGGGTACTATGGCCGAGATCCTGATTATCACCGTGAATTTAGAGAAATTGAAGCCAATGAGCGCTCGAAGAATTTTTTGCCAGGCACCCCAAGTCATTTTAGCCCGGAAAACGAATTGCGACTTGAGCTGCTTGAATCAAATAAGGGAGTGGCGTTGCGGTGGGAAGGATATGACAATGAACGGCTTGCGGGAGCGATAGAACTTCGGAATCAAGCAAAGCAGGAAATTCTAAACGATAATTATTCGACGGCAGAGCATTTAGATAAGCAAGCGAGAAAAATTGAGGCTCTCTATGGGAACGAATCAAATGAGTTAACTAATGCTGCCAAGGAGACGCCTATTGAGGGTGAACGACTGTCTCTTTCACCGGAAATTGGGACAGGGAGCGCTCCATCAAATAAAGAAACAACTTTACCGTCAGAGCAATACGATATTCTTCAAGAAGGATTGAAGAGTCAGCGACGACCATCTGAAGAACTTGTTAATAAAGTGGGGGATTATATTGCAGAGAAAACTAAAAACCTGTCTCCTTCTGATAAGGCGGAAATTCAGTCTTTACCCTTGGAGGATGGTCTTCAGATTGCTCGTGGATTCGAGGTGCATCGCACGGAGTCGGCTGTAAGTCCGAATGTGCCGGGAACAATCGATATCAAAGGGTTGTCTGGATCTGGTGAAGTGAGAACGGAATCACTCTCGATCACTGGTTCTGCAAAAGATCTGATATCGGATGCTCAGGAGGCTGTGGGAAAAAGTTCTGAATATGGTATTGAGAAGCCATTTATCGTCACCATTACGGATAATCTCAGCGGAGATTCGCTTAGCGGTGTTGTCTCTGAAAGAGAGGGTTTAGTGTGGGGGCGGGATGAGCCTGGCAAGTACCGAGAAATTGCCCAAGAACTCGATTTGAAAAAGGAAATCGCAGCGGCTGCATATGACCAGCGTCCTTCTGAACTTATGGAGGTATCGAAAGAACTTAAAGCTGAGAAGGAAGTTGAAGTCTCAAAGCCTGATGAGAAGCCTGTAGTTTCTTCTCCTTCATTTTTTTGATCGCTAATGCGCGCCTCAAGAACTGTTGTTATTGTCGGGATGCTTTTTTTTGGATCCGGTTCTTTATACGCTTCTCAATCGACGCCGTTCGACACCTGCTTCGACAGTACCGCTGAGTACTTCGGAATAGCGCCTTCTCTTCTCAAAGCAATCGGATGGGTAGAAAGTCGTTTTGATCCTGATGCAGTGAGTAAAAAAGGTGCTATCGGCGTAATGCAGGTGCATTCGTGGTGGTTTTCTCGTTTACCGCAAGGCGTGGACGAGAAGGCTCTTCGTAAACCTTGTGTTAACATTGTTGTAGGAGCTTGGATACTGAGCCAAGAGATCGGCCGGTTTGGGGCGACGTGGCGCGCCGTAGCGGCCTATAATACCGGCGCGGGACGCTTGGATAGAATGATCAATTCTGGGGTCGATTACGTGGAATTGGTGCAACGGGCAATAGCAAGATTTTGAAGGAGAATGTCATGATCTGGAAAACTGCCGTCTCTTTGCTTGCCATTTTAGTTGTCTGTGGATGCGCTTTACAGAAACAGCCTGTTGATGAGTTCGTGCCGTCGTCTGCAAAATTTCAACCTCTGTCTCAGGGACAGAAGATGCTCACTTGCCGCAGCCAAGTCGACGATGGGCGGGCATTGCGATGTCACGGCGGGATAGTAGAGGGACAAGTGCATATGTCGGAACTGGTCTCCACGGGTTGGGAGCTTCAGCAAATACAGAAAGTTCCCATCGATGAAGCATTAGATGTTTGGTACAACTATACATTTTATTTTATTAGGAACTAGTCCTATGTCTATCGTGAGTAACTCAAGCACTGTTGCCGATCTAAAAATGATCGTGGCCTCCCTTCGGAAGGCATGGGAGTGGTATAAGAAAAATGCCGATCCGATCGGCCCTGGAGATGAAGTAGTTGATCTGCATCCGACGGGCAGCCTTGTGCCGCCGGGAACTCCTGGTGCAGTTCCTGTGGATGACATTGACGGTATGTGGATTGTGGTCAACAAAATACCGAGATATTAATATGCCAACATTCGAAGTTCGCTATGAGCATGTATCCGGAAACGCCTTTGGATTTTCTGACATGGCGACTACCATGTCCCACGGCATTCGTACGGCGCAGGTCAACGCATCAAGCGCCTTGGATGCGGAAAATAAGATAAAACATAGGCAGTCGCTCGGGAATGTGAGGATTCTTTCCGTCCGATTTTTGCGGGAGTGAAGGAAAGATGATAAAAATGAGTTCGATAACATCGTTGTGGAGCTATGTTGTTGTGGCGTTAACGGGGACGTTGGGTTATTTCGCTTATCACTTTATCGATGGACGGCGCAAAACCCCGTCGTTTTAGGGCGGGGATGTAGAGCCGTGTTTACTTTTCGGGCCTGTTTTGTTCTTCAATGTATTTCCTGAGCTCTTTGATGGGCGCTCCACCGACGCTGCATCCGAAGTAACTGGGTTCCCACAAAGCGC
>JBPCXA010000038.1:0-5430 GCA_051008975.1 Gammaproteobacteria bacterium | reverse complement strand
AAAAACCACCGCAAACCCAAGAACCACCCCTAGACCTCCCGCTTCCCACGTTTTGTGTTTGCCCAGTGATTTTCATCGTGGAACGCTCCTTGAATGGCAATAAAAATTTGATTTTATCAGAGAACGGGGTAAAAAAACCGCATTTTTAACTTTTTTTGCGAATTTTTTTCGGGGGGAATTTTGCGCCTTGCGGCGCGGAGATTCCGGCTTTCGCCGGAATGGCGGTGCTTTTTGCTTTTGCGGACAATGCCGAATTTGGCGGTATCCGAAAATATAAGAAAACCACCATTCCGGCGAAAGCCGGAATCTCTTTCGCCGAATACGCCATTTTCGCCCTCTTTTTGTGCCATTTCTGCGTTCACCCCCCGTCCCATTCCTGCGAAGGCAGGAATCTCATCGCCGTAGGCGCAAACTGTCGCCGAAGGCGTACAATTTCCCGCCGCTTTGCGGCGGCGTAGATTCCTGCCTTCGCAGGAATGGGACGGTTTTTTTCCCTTGATTTCGCGGGAATGACGGCGGCGGGAGGGATTAGCGGGACGGACGGGAGGGGAAATGGAACGGTGGGGGGCGGGGCGGCGGATTGGCGTGGTATAATGATTTTATGAGAGCGAATTCGTTGCTGTTTTGGACGCGCGGGCGGGCGGAGAACGCCGCCGCCGGCGGGAAACTCGCGTTGTTCGCCCTCGTCATGTTCGGTTTCGGCTATGCGCTGGTGCCGCTGTATTACAAAATTTGCGAGGTCGCCGGCATCAACAATTTGCTCAATCCGCAAACCTACGACGGCGCGGCGGACGAAAATCGCGCCCTGCGTCTGGAATTTGACACCAACGCCCGCGGACTCGTCGCGATGCGCCCCGGACTGCGGCTGATGGAGGCGGCGCGTCCGGGCGAGACATACAGCATCGTATACACGCTGGAAAATCTCAGCGGGCGGCCGCTGCGGGCGCAGGCGGTGCCGTCTTTCGGTCCGCCGCGCGCCGGAAAATGGTTTCGCAAAATCCGCTGTTTTTGTTTTGACCAGCTGACCCTCGCCCCCGGCGAAGTGCGGCGGGAGCCGGTCGTTTTTGTCGTGGACGCCGAATTGCCGCCCGACATCGGCGTCATCGCGCTGTCGTATACTTTTTTTGAGGTGGAAGGCGGCGCGCCGGTCGAAGACCACGAGCACGCCGAACGCGCGCGCGGGGACGCCTGATGCGGAATTTTTTCGGCGCGCTGGCGGCGGTATTGTCCGCCTTCGCCGGCGTCCGCAAGGGCGATTCCCGCCCGTCCGGTTTGCGTCCGCTGCATTATGTCGCCGCCGGGCTGACGATGGTCGCGGTTTTTGTCGGATTGCTGCTGGCGGTGGTGAACGCCGTCGTTTAAGGTATACTTGCGCGCCTTGAAAGGAGATTGTATGAGCGATTCCGCCGCCCATTATTATGTTCCGGAGAATTCCAAGTGGCCGATTCTCGGCGCCCTCGCCGCGCTGGCGACGGTGTGCGGGCTGCTGCTGCTGTTCAACGAGTTGCCGGGCGGGACGGCGGTTTTGGGCGGCGGGCTGGCGTTTTTGTTTTATGTGATGTACGGCTGGTGGCGCGATGTCGCCGCCGAAAGCGAGGGCGGACGGTACAAAAATTGGGAGGATATGTCGTTTCGCTGGGGGATGGGCTGGTTTATTTTTTCGGAGGTGATGTTTTTCGCCGGATTTTTCGGCGCGCTGTTTTACGCCCGCGCGCTGTCGGTGCCGGATTTGGGCGACGTCCACAGCAAATTCATCTGGCCGCAGTTTGACGCCGTCTGGCCGACCGCCGGCCCGCATTATCGGGGGGAGTTCGGCACAATTCCGGCGTTCGGCGTGCCGCTGGCGAATACGCTCATTTTGCTGACTTCGGGGGCGACCGTGACGTGGGCGCACTGGGCGTTGAAGATTAACAATCGCGCGCAGCTCGCCGTCGGACTCGCGCTGACCGTCGTTCTCGGAATCATCTTTTTGGGGCTGCAGGCGGAGGAGTATTTGCACGCCTACAACGACTTGAATTTGCGTCTGGACACCGGCATTTACGGCTCCACGTTTTTTATGCTGACCGGCTTTCACGGGCTGCACGTCACGATCGGCACGATTAGTTTGGCGGTGATTCTCGCGCGCTGTCTGGCGGGGCATTTCAAGCCCGAACATCATTTCGGATTCGAGGCGGTGGCGTGGTACTGGCATTTCGTGGATGTCGTCTGGCTGCTGCTTTTCGTCGTCGTTTACTGGCTCTGACGGCTCCCGACCCGGTCGTGTTTTTTTCTTTTCTCCCGATGCAAATTCGCGCATGACGGACGGCAGTTCGCGGGCGCAAATCCCGGTTCGCGCGCGTTCGCGGCGGACGCGGACGGAATCCGAGAAATTCGCCGCGCCGCGCGAATCGGACGCGGGCGCGAAAATGAACGGGGAGAATCCGATGCCGCTGCTGGAACGGCGCGTGGAAATTTTGTGCGCGCGCTGCGACGCGCTGGCGCGCGAAATCCGCAAACTGCGCGACGAAAACCGCAAATTGCGCGACAACGCCGGACGCGCCAAGCAAAAAATCCGCGACATTATCGCCCGCATTCCCGAAACCGCCGACGGCGGCGGCGGGCGTCCGCACTGATGTCCGCCGCGATGCGGGTGTCCATCCGGCGGCATCAGTTTCAGATCAACTGCGCCGGGCGGGACGAGGAAGTTATGCGCGCCGCCGCCCGTTTGGTGGAGGAAAAAATCCGCGAACTGCGCGACAAAACCGGCGTGGCGGACGGCGAAAGGGCGGCGTTGATGGCCGCGCTGCAGATCGCCTTTGAGGCGCGGCGCGCCCCCGCCGATTCTTCCGCCGCCGCCGCCGCCCCCGATGTCGGCGGGATGCTGCGCCGCATAGACGACGCGCTCGCCCGTACCGAAAGTTCCCTGCAGGGACGCGCCCCGATGGCGTGAACCAATGAAACACACTCAGGCCGCACCTCTCGTCATGCTTTTGCGCGCGTCCCGCGACGGAAGCGCCTGCGGCATGCGGAAGCGGCCGCCGTTGACCTCCGGTTCAACGAACATCCGGCCGTCTCCGCGGGGATCTGTTTTGCGATGCGCCGCTGGCTGCTGAAATCCGAACCCGGCGACTACGCCATTGACGATTTGGCGCGCGACCGCCGCGACTGGTGGACCGGAATTCGCAACTATCAGGCGCGCAACTTTATGACGCGCGAAATGCAAATCGGGGACGGCGCGCTGTTTTATCATTCCAACTGCGCCGCGCCCGGCGTCTACGGCGTCGCCGAAGTATGCGCCGCCGCCGCGCCCGACCGGACGCAGTTCGATCCGCGCAGCAAGTATTACGATCCGCGCGCGACCGCCGAAAAACCGCGATGGTTTTGCGTGCAAATTCAATTCGTCAAAAAATTGCGGACCCCGCGGACGCTGTCCGAAATGCGGCGAACGCCCGCCCTGTCGCAAATGCAAATTTTACGGCGCGGCAACCGCCTCTCCATTACGCCGGTTTCCGAAGACGAGTGGCGGCTGCTCGCCGGGCGTTAATCCGCCGCCGCGCATGACTCCGGACGATTTTGCGGCGTTCGCGGCGATCGGCGCGGTCGCCGGATTTTTCGCCGGACTGCTGGGAATCGGCGGCGGCGCGATTATGACGCCGATGCTGATTATCGCGCTGGAAGACGTGTTTCCGCCGGAGAATGTCGCGCATGCGGCGATCGCCTCTTCGCTGGCGGCGATTTCGCTGACGACTCTGCCTTCGGCGTGGACGCACGCCCGCAACGGGGCGGTAGATTGGCGCGCCGCGGCGTTGCTGGCGTCGGGCGCGGTGTGCGGCGCGCTGCTGTGCGCGCGGCTGGCGCATCATATTCCGGGAATGTGGCTGTCCGTTCTGCTGTCGCTGTTTTTGCTGCGCGTCTCGTGGCGAATGTTTCGCCCTCTTCCGGCGGCGGCGAATGCGGGCGGTTTTTCGCCGCCGCCGTTTTTGCCCGCGACGGGCGCCGCGGTGGGCGGCGTTTCTTCGTTGCTGGGAATCGGCGGCGGCGTGTTTTATACGCCGCTGCTGACCGGACGCGGAATGCCGGTGAAGCGGGCGATCGGCACTTCCGCCTTAATCAACAGTCCGCTGGCGTTTTCCGCCGCGGCGGGCTATGTCGCCGGCGGGCTGGCGGAAAATTCTCTGCCCGCCGGGTCGCTGGGCTATGTGTATTTGCCGGCGACCGGCGGCATCGCCGCGTTCAGCATGATTTTTGCGTTTGTTGGCGCGTCTCTCACCGCCAAACTTTCCGACCGGGTTTTGCGCCGCATATTCGGCGCGATGGCGGCGGCGCTGGCGCTGCGGCTGCTTCTGAAAACGACGGCGGGAATATGAATCTCCGCCGCGCCGCGCTGTCCTTGCTCGCGCGGCGGGAACATTCGCGGCGCGAACTCGCCGAAAAACTCGCGCGGCGGTTCGACGCGGATTCCATCGCGGCGCTATTGGACGAATTGACGAAGAACGACTTGCTTTCCGATTCGCGTTTCGCCCGTGCGTTCGTCCGCGGCACGGGCGGCAAATTCGGACGCGCGATGCTGCGGCAAAAACTGTATCTGCGCGGCGTGTCCGAAGACGTCGTCGCCGCCGCGCTGGCGGAAATTGCGGAGGACGAATGCGCCCGCGCCGCCGCCGCGCTGTCCGCGAAATACGGCGGCGCGATATTGACGGAAGAAAAATCGCGCGCCCGCGCCGGCAGATTCTTATGCGCGCGCGGCTTTGCGGAAGACGACGTCGCGCGGGCGCTGGCGATGCACAACCGCCGGACGACAACACCGTAAAACCGCCGCTTTTATATATAATTTTAGAATTGCACAATTTCGTGATTCGTGTTTTTGCAATTCCGCAATTCCGCAATCGCATAATTCCGGGAACGCGCCGCGTTTTGGAAAACGGGAATTTTACGGCGGCGAAAATGGTCGGGGTAGCGAGATTCGAACTCACGACCTCCTGCTCCCGAAGCAGGCGCGCTACCAGGCTGCGCTATACCCCGCAAAGACGCATTTTAACCGAAACCGCGCGGCGGCGCGAACGCCGCAAAAGAATCCGCCAAAAAAATCCCGCCGAAAAGACGGCGCGGATTCGGCGTATAATCGCAAAGTTATTTTATAAAAGGAGAACGACGATGGCGGAAACGACGGCGGAAATCGGCGGGCGATGCTTGTGCGGCGCGGTGCGGTTTACGACTCCGGCGCCGCAAAAAATTACGCTTTGCCACTGCGGAATGTGCCGCCGCTGGGGCGGCGGACTGCCGCTGGCGGGATTTGTCGCCAAAGTATCGCTGTCGGAAGGCGACGCGCTGCGCTGGTGGAAAAGTTCGGAATGGGGCGAGCGCGGATTTTGCGGCGAATGCGGCGCGTCCCTTTTCTGGCGCGCGCCCGAAATGGACGGATGGGAGGTGTCGGCGGGCGCGATGGATTCC
>JBPCXA010000037.1:0-22838 GCA_051008975.1 Gammaproteobacteria bacterium | reverse complement strand
GGCGAACGGCGAAACAAAAATGCCGCCGAAGTATAGTGGTCGCTACGAAGTGGCGAAACGGCGGGCGGCGAAGGCGTCGCGCGGATTGAAAAATGTCCGCCAGAACTGGCTGCATCAGATGACTTCGGAAATCGTCCGCAAGCACGGGATGATTTTTGTCGAGAATTTGCAGATCAAAAATATGACCGCGAGCGCGAAGGGGACGGCGAAAGCGCCGGGCAAAAATGTCGCGCAAAAGCGCGGGATGAACCGCGCCATCTTAAAGCAAGGCTGGGGCATCGCGCGCGGAATGCTGGCGTATAAATCGGAATGGGCGGGCGGGCGTATGGAGACGGTCGCCGCGCAAAATACCAGCCGCCGATGCGCCGGGTGCGGGCATACCGCCAAAGAAAATCGCCGGACGCAGGCGGCGTTCAAATGCGTAAACTGCGGGCATTCGGCGAACGCCGATGTTAACGCGGCGATTAATATCCTGCACAAGGGATTGAAAAATTTTGATGCCGACGGTGAAACGGCGTTTGGGCGTGGAGATGGCGGCGGAGGAAGCGGGGGTTTATCTTCCGTGGATTCAAGTCGGTCTGTGAAACGTCAAACATCCATAGAACAAAGGGGGAAGACCTCCGGAAAAAAGGCGGCGGAAACGCCGAGAATGTCGCGCGAACAAAGCGATACTCCGCAAGGGGCGAATCTCCTTTTGTTCTGTGGGTAGTGTTCACCCATATTGTGCAAGACGTGTCTGGGCGGATAGGCGAATCTCCTTTTGTTCTGTGGGTAGTGTTCACCTGTCGTGATCAACGGGCTTGTCGTTGACGGGGCGAATCTCCTTTTGTTCTGTGGGTAGTGTTCACCTGATAATGCCACATGCGCCCGCCGTTATAAGGCGAATCTCCTTTTGTTCTGTGGGTAGTGTTCACCTGCAAATGATAATCGCAACGACCGCGAAAAGGCGAATCTCCTTTTGTTCTGTGGGTAGTGTTCACCTTCGTAGTTTATGTGGGCGTTCGTGGAGACGGCGAATCTCCTTTGGTTCTGTGGGTAGTGTTCACCTTATAGCGCGGCGAGTACCCGCGCAACTGCGGCGAATCTCCTTTTGTTCTATGGGGAATGTCGTTAATGCGGAGATTAATCCGCCGGTTTTTTCGGGCATTCAATTTTGAGGATATGCACATCCCGCAAGAACGCGCCGGTTTTATTTTCCTCTTGAATCGCGGCTCCGCCGGACTCCCCGATGCGGGGATACGCCAGCGACAATTTAATTTCGTCTTCCGCGCGGCATCGCATTTTTTCCAAAAGACCGCGATGGCGCGAATAGGCGACGATTTGATAAAAATCGCCGTTGTCTTTTTCGTCTGCATTTTTTTCATTTTGCGGAACGGAAAAACGTTTATATTTCGCGTCAATAATTTGCGGCGGCTGTTCATTTTCGCGCGAAATATAAAAATCCGGGCGCACGGGAAAATCAAAGCCGTCCGCGTTTCCGCCGGATATCGTCCCGCGTTCATACAACGCGCGCAAATTCGGAAACTGTTCCAGCAGTTTCAATTGGGCGTACCGCTCGAAAAGTTCCGCGCTGTCCAGCGCGAACGGCGGCGTTTTTGTTTTTTCGGGAATGTCTTTTCGCGGATTAAATCCGAACGAAAGCAAAACCGCCTTCGCCAGCGCGAGCGGTTTGCGATAAAAAACAAACGCGCCCCGCCGCCGGACGGAGGAAAAATCGCTGCGGTGTATCGGCGAAATCGGAACGCAAGACAAAGCCGCGCGGCACGAACGAATCCACCGCTCCGCCGCCGAAAAATCGCGCGAATGTTCGCGAAGTTTATGGCGCGAAATATATCGCGCCGCCCGTTCCAACGCCGCACGCAAAACGCGGTTTTCCAAAATATCGTCGCCGACATTTTGATATTCGCAGACGATTCTATCGGGGCGGGCGCGGACGATGTTTTGCCGCAGGTTTTCGCCGACGAGAATTTTGCCTTTTACTTTGCCGCAAAAATTCCGCGTTTCGCGCAAAAAATGCCGCCGCAAATGGCGGCGGCAAAGTTCGTTAAGTTCGCGCAAATACGCGAGGGCGGTCAGAATCAAAAAATCCGAATCTTCCGGCGCGTCAATTAATTCTTCATCGGCCCAAAAATGCAGACAGCCACCGAGACGCGCGCCGATTTCCGGATGCGCGGCGCATTCCGCGAACATTTTAATATAATCCATCTCTTCATCTTCAAATTTGGAGTTCACCTGCAGCGCGACGCGGCTTTCGCCCGCGCCGATCCAGACCATTCCGATAAAATTCCCCGGACAAATGCCGCCCCGCGCGAAATGCAGCCCCAGCGTCTTCTCGTCTTGAAAATTGCGCACCGTTGCCCGAAACGAATCTTCCAAATCCGGATGATCCGAAAAATTCAGCGGTTTGTTTTCAAAACCGGTAATAAAACGCGCGGTCATATATCATACCCCGGCAGATTAAACGCCGCGCGCAATTTCGCAAAATCGCTTCGATTGATTTTATCAGCGCGAAATTTCCGCGGCGGCGCGTTAATTTGCACCGTTTCATTCCGGGATTTTATTTCGGGCAACCACTTCACGCGCGCCGCGTAGTCGGGATATTCCGCGTCAAACGCGTTCGGATATTTTTTCCGATATGTTTGTCCGTCGCCGACATCGCAATCCGCCAACAACTCGCCCTCCGCAGTGCGGAATTCCGATATATGCACCGCCTCTTCCGCGACTTCCCCGTAGGCGATGAAACCGCTGCGCCCCTCTTGCGGTCCCGCGATGCGGACAAAAACAAAATCGCCTTTTTTGAGAGATTCAACGGCGATTTTATAGCCCTTGCCGCGCCCCGACACAAAGCAATACTTATGGCAATCATCCCACGAACGCGCGCGCGGCTCGTCGCCGTCGTTTTCGCCGATGTTGACAAGATGACATTGACCGACGGAATAGCCGCGCGCCGCCATGTGCGACTTAAACAATTCCCACTGCCGCTCGTTGCCACCGCGCGCGCCCCAATCTGCACTGACCATCACGTATTCTCCGTTTGTCAGAGAAATATGATCGTCCAAAAAATATCTTTTTATACCGTCCATCTTCGGCAAGCGCGCTGAAACAGAGACACGCTTGCGTTGCCCCGAATCCAACGGGGCAAATTCATGCTCCAATGCGTCGGCATCCATATCCGGATGTTGCCTGATAAAATCTGTGATGGCACCGAGCCCGGCACGCCCGACTCCGCCTACGCCGGAACGATCGCCGTTGCGCCAGTAAAAATACTGTTTGCCTTTGCGCGATTCGTCGTCATCGTTCGCCGATGAATCGGAATCGCCCGACTCATCGGCGGACAACTTTTTTACGTCTTTCTCAATTTCGTCAATAACGGACTCCGCGTCTTTCGTCAGCACGCCGTCCTTGACATATTCGCGCAGAATGGGGACGACTTGATAGACGATTTTCGCGGAAAGTTCCGCATTGCCGTCCGCCAGAAAATAACTGTGGCCGACGCGCACATCGGCGGCGTCAAAATCCGGCGAGATGTGTTCGTCAAATACGCCGTCCACGCGGTTAAAGAATTCCCGCGCGGTTTCGTTCGTAATCACCTCCGCCTTCGGCGGGCAATGCACGAACGCGAAACGCCGCCGGACGGCGTAATCTATCTGTCCGATGGTGCGGTCGGCGGTGTTCATCGTGCCGATGACGAACAAATTTTTCGGAATGACGATGTCGCCCAAATACGGCGTTTTTACCGCCTCCCCGCGATATTCCAAGGCGTAAATCAATTCGCCCAAAACCGCCGACACATTCGCGCGGTTTATTTCGTCAATAATCAGCGCGTACGGATTTTCGGAATCCGCCGCCGCGCGTTCGCACATATCGCCGAAAACGCGGTTGACGGTTTCATAAACAACCTCGCCGCTTTCGGTTTTCACTTTGACTCCGCGCACGAAATCCTCGTAGTTGTACGACGGATGAAACTGCACGATGTCCCAGCGTTCGCCTTGCGTCATTTCCGCGCCGAGCAGTTCGCGCACGATATTTTTGGCAGTGTAGGTCTTTCCCGTTCCCGGAGGGCCGTGAAAAATAATCTGATAAAACTGCCGCAACAGCCGCAGGTTTTCGCTTTCCGTTGTCATGCCGTCCTCGCTTTCCGACTCGCCGAACCGGCGAACATCAAACCCTAATTGCTGCAGACGGTTGCGCGCCTCGGAAGTGTCGCCGTGTATCAACTGCTCGCGTGTGAACATGCCGTCTTCGCCGGACGGCGTTTGACCTTTTGCAAAATAATAGGCAATACGCATCGTTTCTCTGGCGGCAATCCTTTTGCTTTCGTGCAAAACCGCCCAAGCATTCGCTTGACGAAACAGATACCAAATATCGTGCGCACCTTTTTTGCCATTGTGGAGAATGTGCGCAATCGCCGATTCTACATGCTCGCGTTTTACAATGATCGCGAATCCGCCGCCGCGCGCCATAAACTCCTCCAAATCGGGAACCAAATGGATCGGGTTCATGTCTCCATGCCGGTTTCTGTACGGCTTGCCGATGCATCTTTCGCGGATATTTTTATCCGCAAGCCGCCCGCCAAACTCCCATCTTTTATCGTCCGCCGGATGCCATTCCTGCACGCGATAAACTTCCCGCACTTCGCCGTGCGCGACGGCAAGGGCGTATTCCGCCTGACGCTGTTCGCCGTTGATTTTCCAAGAACGGCGGGTCGCCTCGTATAACTCCTCCGGAGTCATACCGTCTCTGAAACTCTTGTTGATGATGATTGTGATGCCCTGCATTTTCCGCTCCTTTTGTTCCCGAATAATACCACATTTCCGCCGCCGCGCCAAACACGCCCGGGGCGGTTTACTCCGCCAAGGTTATCATATCTTCGGCGCGCCAGCGGACGGCGATTTTTTCGCCGTTGGCGGGGGGGGCGGAATCGCGGCTTTGATTCGGCAAAATCACCGAAAGGGACGCGCCGTTTTCGGTCTTCGCCGACAGCACGGTTTCGCCGCCGTAATACGAAACGCCCTCCACCGTCACCGAAAAAATGTTCGCCGGTTTCGCGTCTTGCGGCGCGGTTTTTTCGTCCGCGACGCGAATATACGCCGGGCGGACGGCGACATATTTCGCGCGCGGATTGTCCTCCGCCGCAAACACTTCGCCCAGCCCCTCGGCGGCGTAGATTTTTTCGCGCAGCCGCCGCGCCGGCAGAATGTTCATCCGCCCGATAAAATCGGCGACGAAACGATTCGCCGGGCGCTCGTATAAGTTGCGCGGCGTGTCCAGCTGCATAATTTTTCCGTCGTCCATCACCGCGATTCGTTCGGCCATGGAAAGCGCCTCGTCCTGGTCGTGCGTGACGACGACGAAGGTGATGCCGACCGCGTGCTGCAGTTTGACGAGTTCGGTCTGCATCGCCTCGCGCAGTTTCGCGTCCAGCGCCGACAGCGGTTCGTCCAAAAGCAGAACGCGCGGGCGTTTGACGAGGGCGCGCGCCAGCGCGACCCGCTGCCGCTGTCCGCCCGACAACTGATGCGAAAAGCGTTCCGCGAAAGATTCCAGACGCACCAGCGAAAGCGCGTCCCGCACGCGCGATTTAATTTCGCCCGCCGCCGCGCCGTCCATTTTCAGCCCGTAGGCGACATTGTCGCGCACGTTCATGTGCGGAAACACCGCGTACGATTGAAACACCATATTCAGCGGGCGGCGGTTCGGCGGCAGCGGAATTAAATCCGCCCCCCCCATCGTAATTTCGCCGCCGTCCGGCGTTTCGAATCCGCCCAGCATCCGCAGCAGCGTCGTCTTGCCGCAGCCGGACGGGCCGAGCAGCGCGACGAATTCGCGGTCGTAGATGTCCAGCGACACGTCGTCCGTCGCCGCGCAGTCGCCGAAATTCTTGCAAAGATTGCGTATCCGGATGAGCGGTTCCATTGTCAGCCCCCCCCCCTGTTTTGGAATCGCATCGCCAGCGCGGCGGCGGCGACGGTGATCGCGATCAAAACCGCGGAGGCGGCGTTCACCTCCGGCGTCACCGAAAAGCGCACCATTGAATTAATCTTCACCGGCAGCGTTATGCTGTTCGGCCCCGCCGTAAAATAGGTGATCACAAAATCGTCCAGCGAAAGGGTGAACGCGATCAGCGCCCCGGCGATGATCGACGGGCGAATCTGCGGCAGCAATACGTCGCGCATCGCCCGCCATTCCGATGCGCCGAGATCCATCGCCGCCTTTTCCAGTTCGCGGTTTACGCCCGCCAACCGCCCGCGCACGACGACCGCCACGAACGGAAATGTGAATGTGATGTGCGCGACGACGATGTTTCCCAGCGACAGCGGCCACGCCAGATCGCGCGGCCACCATTGATTGAAAAACACCAGCATCGCCACGCCCATGCAAATTTCCGGAATGACGATCGGCAGCGCCAGCAGCCCGTCCGCCGCCGCGCGAAACGGAAAACGAAACCGCCACAACGCCAGCGCGACCGCCACGCCCAGCAGGACGCTGAATATCATATTCAGAAACGCGATCGTCAAAGAATTCAAAAACGCCTCGGTCAGCGATTCGTTATCCCACGCCTTGGCGTAATACTTCGTCGTAAAACCGCGCCAGACAATGTTGCGCTTGGAATCGTTGAAACTGAACGCCACCAGCACGACAATCGGCGCATACAACACGACGAAAAACAGCGCCATAAAAACGCGCATCCACCGCCGCCCGGCGTAGTCCAAAAGCGCGGGACGCCGTTTCATTTTCCGCCGCCCCGCGCCGCCGCCCGCCGCAGCAAAATCGCGCCGAAAGTGAGATACATCAAAAGAAATGAAATCGCCGCGCCGAAAGGCCAGTTGTTCGCGCCCAAAAACTGTCTTTCAATTACATTTCCGATCAACTGGCTGTCCGCCCCCCCCAGCATGTCCGCGACAAAAAACGCGCCCAGCGCCGGCACGAAAACAATCATCACCCCGGAAACCACCCCCGGCATCGTCAGCGGCAGCAGCACCCCCGTAAAAGTTTTCCAATGCCCCGCGCCCAAATCCAGCGACGCCTCCAAAAGCGAACGGTCAAACCGCTCCATCGCCGCATACAGCGGCAAAATCATAAACGGCAAAAATACATAGCCGATGCCGAGCGCCACCGCGAAATTCGTATACAACAATTCCAGCGGCGCATATTCGCCCAGCCCCCCCCCGAAAAACGAAAGCGCGCCGTCCCCGACATCCCAAAACCATTCCAGCGTAAAATTCAAAAATCCGCGCGTGCGAAACACCGCCACCAGCGCGTAGGTGCGGACGAGAATATTAATCCAAAACGGCAGCGTAATCGCCACCAGCAGCGGCGTCCGAATTCTTCGCGGCGAAAAGGCGACCGCCAGCGCCACCGGATAGCCGACCAGCAAACAAAACGCCGTCGCCGCGGCGGCGACGACCAGCGACTTCGCAAAAATGCCGAGATACACCGGCTCGAACGCGCGCAAATAATTCGCCGCCGTCCAGGTCAGATCATGCCCGATTACGCCGGTCTTGTCCGAAAACGACAGCGCGAAAATAAATCCCAGCGGCAGCACAAAGAACGCCGCCAGCCACAAAAACCCCGGCGCCCCCAGCGCCGCAAACACGCCCGCATTCGTCCGCCAATGCTCGGTCTCCATCCGCCCGCCTCCGAAACTGTATCGGACGAATTATAGCGCATCGGGGCGCGAAACGGATTTGCGTCCGCCGGGCGAGTTGTCGTATTAAAAACGCGCGCGTGAAAAAATTATTTCGCCGCCAGCCGCAACGCGAAGCCGCATAAAAATACGCCCAGCGTTCGTTCTATCCACGGTTTTGCGCGGGCGATGCGCGCGGTCAGCGCCGGCGCGGACAAAAACAGCGCAAGAACGGCGAACCAAATAATGTGCGCCAGACAAATAATACCGCCGAATAAAATCTGCACGGCGAACGGCGTCTCCGCGTTCACCACCTGCGTGAATATGCTGAGAAAAAACAAAGTCGTCTTCGGATTGAGCGCGTTGGACGCGAAACCCGCGCCGAAAGCGCCCGCATCCGAAATAACCGCGCCGCGTTTTTCGCCGCCCGCCGTATTAAGCGCGGACGCGAAAAACAAACTCCTGCATCCCAGATACAAAAGATAGCACGCGCCCGCATATTTTATAATGTTGTAAAGTAGCGGCGACTGTGCGATAACCAGGGCGATTCCGGCGAGCGAATACGACACATGCAGCCAAATCGCCGCGCCGATGCCGAACGCGCCCAGCACTCCGGCGCGGCGGGAATAGAGCAGCGAGTTGCGGGTAATCACCGCAAAATCCTGCCCCGGACTCGCCACCATCACCGAAGCGACGGCGACAACCGTCAATATCTCGTGGCGATATTCCCAGAACATGCTTTTAACCTCCGGCGGACGATTCCCAATTCGTTAAAGAGGGATTGTAGCGCATCGAGGCGCGAAACGGATTTTTTGCGCCCGCCCGCCTCCGCAGACGGGACGCGGATTTATTCGGGCGGGATATTGTCAAGAAACCACTGCGCGTCCGGCCAGAGTTGGCGGAATATGTTGCGCAGTTCGCACGTCCGCTCCTTAATTTGATGGACGTCCCATTGTTCCCGTTGTACTATGCGCTGATTCAGCAACAAAACAGAGTGCACCCGCAACGCCTCTCTTTTCACCGAGAACTGCTTGTCGGACAATTCGGGATTCAATGCTTTCGTCAGCAAAGTTAAATTGCCCAAACTATGCATCAAGGCGTCCCTTTCCCGAGCGACTTGCAACGCACTGGCGTACGACTGATCGGCAAGCGCATCTGACTCCTCCCCCTCCGCAGGGCAAATTTTGTTCCATTCGGGATGCGCCCGCTTGTAATCCGCGGAAAGAATATCCGCATACTTCATCTGTCCGCCGCTGGCAGGCAGAGTCCAGTGTCTCCGCCAATTGCGCGGGAGAACATGCTCGAGTTGCAGCTGTCCGCCGGTGCTGACATCCTCGGTGCGTGGGTTGTCGCGCAGACGCAGTTCAATGCGACGCAAAATATAACGCACGTCTCTGGTATCGTTAGGGTTTCGCGCACTCCAGCCCTCGCCTCCGTAGAAGGCGCTTTTGAGATTTTCGTCCGCGTCGTCCGGCCACTTGTCCGTATGGCCGGACGACATGTTCAGATGCCTTAATACCGCGGACGCGCCGGAGTCCGCAAGCGGGAGATCCATGTCTTTCCCGAGCAGATAATAAATGGTTCTAGCGAAAAATACATTAAAGTGCGCTCTGTATTGCTTGCACAGAATGCTCCGCACTACGTATGATTCGCACGCCCACAGCACATGCTCCAGCTGTTTCGGAGATAACCCGGACTCAGCCATCAGATATAAAACCAGAGGGCGCAGGGGCGTTACGACAATATCGTTAAAAGCGCGCAGACGGTCCGCGAGCGTTTGCGGCAAGCAGGCACGAACATCGCCCGTCATGCCGGCAACAGATTGATAACATTCGGCGTACTTGTCCAATTCTTTAAGCTCCGCCGTCACCGTTCCCAGCCGCGCATTTTCCCGGTATCGGCAGTAGTTCTCGAACAACGGCGTGACTTTGTTTACGCCCAATTTGGCGATAAGGAAGTGCTGCAAAAACAGTTCCGTCGGCTGTTCTTTCGCCGCCGTTTGAATCCATCCGCCGGAATCAAAGCGCTCCCAATACCGACTGTACAGGGAGTCACGGTCCTCGTCCGCGCCCTGACGCGCCCGAAGGAACAAATTGTTCCGGAGAAGATCAAACTGCAACAGCGGCTTGGCTCTGGCGTTCAGCGATTCAAATATCACCTCCGGCTTGTCGTCATCGTTGACCAGAATGGATACAAGCCCGAAATTGCGGATAATCGCGTCAAGCAACGCGCCCGCTTTGACGGCGTCGCGGCTTACAAATTTCGCTATCTCCGCCTTGAAATATTTATAGGCGGCAACGAGATTGTCGCCGCTCTTCGGCGGCATGTTATCGCCGAGCACGATCGCCTTAAAAGCGTCGTAGTCATGCTTCTTCGGCAACAACTTAAACTGCCCGTCTCCGCCTGCTTGGCGTCCGGTATTTAAGATGTATGTTTTCGCGTCCTCGGCGATTTCGGCAAAGCCCTCCGCCGCGATACCGGCGCAAACGTCCCTGATAGCGCACAGCACCAGTTGAAATGTGGTCAGACGCTGCTGCCCGTCGATAATTTCGTAGGCGGGCAGTTGGTTGGGCTGGGTCCGTTTTTGTTGCACAACGATTGCGCCGGTAAAATGCAGCGCGCCGCTCTGCGTGTCCGCCCGGGTTTTAATGTCGTTCCACAACGGGCGCCATTGTCCGTTTTTCCCCCAGACATAATGGCGCTGAAAAAACGGAATAACATGTTGCCGTCTCGGTTCAAAAATTTCCCCGATGCTGGTTTTAACAGGATCCATAATGCAATCTTCCTAAGAAAAACAAAAAGAGGGGCGCAAACGCCCCTCTTAAACCGCCCCTACGCCGACAGCACGCGCGTCCACTCTTCGTCGATGAGTTGGGAGCGGGTTTCGCCGAGGTAGAGGTTCGGCTCCAATTTTTCCTGAATGTGCGCGGGCGGGAAGATCGCCGGATTTTTCGTGTACGAATCGTCCAGCAGTTTCAACGCCGCCTCGTTCGGAGTCGCGTATTGGATGTAGTCCGCCAGGTCGCGCCCGATTTTCGCGTCCAAAAGAAAATTGATGAACGCGTGCGCGTTTTGCGGATGCGGCGCGCCCTTCGGAATGCACAGGCAGTCCTGCCAGTAATAACTTCCCTCGAACGGGATGACATAGCCGATGTCGTCGTCCTCCGTCGCCAGCTGCGCGATGTCGCCGTTCCATTCCACCGCCAAATCCACCTCGCCGGACGCCAGCAAATCCTGTCCGTTGTCCTCGAAAATCCCCTTCACATTCCCCTTGAAGGCGATCAATTGATCGGCGGCGGCGCGGATTTCGCCCGCGTCCTCCGAGTTGAACGAGTGTCCGAGATAGCGCAGCGCCATCCCCAGCATCGACGCCGGTTCGCTGATCCAGCCGATTTTTCCGGCGTATTGCGCGGATTGTCTGCCCCACACCGCCGACCACGACACCGGCGGGCTTTTGACCTTGGATTTGCGGTAGCCGATGCCCATCGTCCCCCACATATAGGGCATCGAATATTTGCGCCCCGGATCGAATCCGCCGTCCTGGAACTGCTTCGCGACGTTGCGGCGGAAATTCGGAATGGCGCGGTGGTTCAGCGGCGCCAGCAGCCCCGCCGCGGTCATCCGCTGCACATAGTCGTTGGACGGCACGATGACGTCGTAGCCGGGATTGCCTTCGCGCATTTTGGCGAACAATTCGGTGTTGTCGCCGAACAGGTCCAGTTTGACCTCCACGCCGGAGGCGGCTTGGAAATCGTCCAGCGTCGTCTCGCCGATGTAGGTGTCCCAATTGTAGAAATTGAGTTTTTTCTCCTCGGCGGCGGACGCCGGCAGGCGAAAACCGGCGGCGACGGCGCCGACTCCGGCGGCGGCGAGAAAAGCGCGGCGGGAAAAACGGGGATTGCGGATGGTCATGATGGTCTCCTCTCGGATGATAAAAAAACGATGCCCGGCGGCGTCAGGCCGAAAACGACGAGCCGCAGCCGCAGGTGGAGGTCACGTTCGGATTGCGAATCACGAATTGCGAACCCTCCAGCCCCTCCTTGTAGTCAATTTCGGCGCCGACCAGATATTGATAACTGGCGGGATCGACGAGGACGGTGACGCCCGCCTTTTCCAGCGCGAAGTCGTCCTCGGCGCGCTCCTCGTCAAACGTGAAGCCGTACTGGAAGCCCGAACAGCCGCCTCCCTGGATAAACACGCGCAGCATCAGCGACGGGTTGTCCTCCTCGTCCATCAGCGCGCGCACCTTGCGGGCGGCGTTGTCGGTGAAAATGATGTCGGTCGCGACGGCGTCCGCCGCTGATTCCGCCGCCGGCGCGGGGGATGCGGCGGACGGCGGCGGAGAACCGTTTGCGGCGGGCGCGTCTTTTATCGCCGCTGGGGCGGCGGACGGCATTTCCTCCGCGGACGGCGGCGGCATTTCGGTCTGGGGTTGCGGATTGTTCATAACAGGCGAATCATATCACAACCGGACGCATTTGTCAAGAACCGCCCGCGCCCGCCATTCCGGCGAAAGCGGCGGGCGCGATTTTCGCAAATTCGGGCGGAGATCGGAAAACGCCCGCCCCGTTTCCGCATCACCCGTCCCATTCCCGCACCCGTATTCCATTTCGCCCCTCCTCGTCATTCCGGCGAAAGCCGGAACCAAGTGTCTTTCCATTTGCGGGAAAAAAGACGCTGGATTCTGGCTTTCGCCAGAATGACGAACTTTGTTTTCGGGCGGAATTCGGTTAAAATGGCGTTTTTTAATGCCCACAAGGAGCAACCCGATGAAACAACTGAAATCCGCCCTTTTCGCCCTCGCCGCCGCCGTGTTTGCGGTGTCGGGCGGCGTCGCCGTGGCTTCCGATGCGAATGACCAATATAGCACTTTTTCTCCCGCCGAGTATGAAAATAGTTGCGGAAGTTTTCTGCGAGTGGATAGAAAAGGTATAGCCACATCCGATTATAGAGAGTACAATAAGTACTTTAATTGGATCACCGGCTTTATGACGGCGGCGGGGCTGTACAACGACACGCAAAAGTCGCTTGGCGAGGTTGCGGATATGCCCGGCATTATGCATCTTATCCGTAAGTATTGCGAAGGATTTCCGCTTAATGATTTGGCGAATGCGGCGCAGGTTGTCGTGGAATTGCATTTGCTGCCGAAAGCGGGTGAGCGGTAATCGGCGGCGTGGTATAATGTCGCTTAATTGGGAGTTGCCGCTTTTCGGCAGCATAACGGAGAACACAATGAATGATCCTCCACGATGGAAACAGTGCCTTCATTGGGTGCTGAAAGTCGCCTTTATAGAGATAATTAAAGAAATAGTTAAAAATCTTTTCAACTAAACTAATACAAAAGGGCGACGAAAAGGGCGGCAGAGATGTCGCCCTTTTTTTTGCGCAATTTGGGCGAGAATGGCGGAATGGCGCGCCTTTGCGGGCTTGAATTATGCAATCGCGGGCTTGAATTATGCAATCGCGGGCTTGAATTATGCAACCACGGGCTTGAATTATGCAACCACGGGCTTGAATTATGCAATCGCGGGCTTGAATTGTGCAATCGCGGGCTTGAATTATGCAACCGCGGGCTTGAATTATTGCACGATTCGTGCTGTCGGCGGCGATTCCGGCTTGCGGGAATGGGATTTATTCCCGCACCGCCGACATTGCGGAGAGGCGGGAATGCAACGCCGCCGCCGTTTGCGCGAAGCGGCGGACGTCTTCGGCGGCGGTGTCCGGTCCCAAAGACGCGCGGACGGCGGTGCGCGCCTCTTCCGGCGGCGCGCCCGCCGCCAGCAGCACGTGGCTGGGTTCGTTTTTCATGCTGGAACACGCCGCGCCGCTCGCCGCCGCAAAACCGGACTGGTCGAGCATCATCACCATACTTTCGCCGTCAATTCCGGGAAATCCGAACAGCGAAGTATTCGGCAGACGCGGCGCGCCCGCCGCGAAAATCTTCGCCCCGGCGGCGCGCAGGGAATTTTCCATTTCGTCCCGCAGCGTCCGCATTCGCCCGGCGGCGGCGACCGTCTCCGTGCTCAGGCGGCACGCCGCCCCCATGCCGACGATTCCCGCGACGTTTTCGGTGGAGGAGCGGCGTCCGTTTTCGTGTCCGCCGCCGTCCAGCAGCGGCGCCCAGTCCACTTCGCGGCGGACAATCAGGGCGGCGACGCCTTTCGGTCCGCGCGCCTTGTGCGCCGACAACGTCATCGCGTCCGCGCCCCAGCCGGCGAAATCCAGCGGTACTTTGCCGAGCGCCTGCGCCGCGTCCGTATGCATCACCGCCCCGGACGCTTTGGCGATTTCGGCGATCGCCGCGATATCCTGCAGTACGCCGGTTTCGTTGTTGGCGCGCATCACCGAGACCAGCGCGCAGTCGCCGCCGGCGACCGTCCGCTCCAGATCGTCCATATCCAGAAGTCCGTCCGCGTCCACCGCCAGCGGGATATGGACAATTCCGCCGCGCCGCAGCGCGCGGGCGGCGCACAATACGCACGGATGTTCGGTCGCCGAGACGGCGACCGTTCCGCGCAAGGACATCGTTGCTACGCCCTTGATAATCGTGTTGTTGCTTTCGGTGCCGGAAGAAGTGAAGACCACTTCCGCCGGATGCGCGCCGGCCGCCGCCGCGACCTGTTCGCGCGCCTCGTCCACCGCCCGCCGCGCGCGCCGCCCGAAGGCGTGGCGGCTGGAAGCGTTGCCGAATTCGCCGCGCAAATAGGGCAGCATCGCCTCCAACACCTCGGGGTGCGTCGGGGTCGTGGCGTTGTAATCCAAATAAACCGGCGTATCGGACATAAGATTGAATGCGGCGAATGCGGCGCGCCGCCGTCCGCGATTATAATATGCATCGTCCGATTATGCAAAAAACGAAAAAGCCCGGGTTTCAGGAGATTATTTCGCGTCTGCAGGAGTTCTGGCGGCGGCGGGGGTGCGCGGTGATGCAGCCGCTGGACTGCGAGGTCGGCGCCGGCACGTTTCATCCGGAGACCTTTTTGCGCGCGACGGGGCCGGAGCCGTGGCGGGCGTGTTATGTGCAGCCGTCCCGCCGCCCGCAGGACGGGCGCCACGGCGACAATCCGAATCGGCTGCAGCGGTATTACCAGTTTCAGACGGTGATGAAGCCGTCGCCGGACGATTTTCAGGAATTGTATCTGCGCTCCCTCTCCGAGCTCGGGCTTTCGGCGGCGGACAACGACATCCGTTTCGTGGAGGACGACTGGGAATCGCCGACCCTCGGCGCGTGGGGTTTGGGCTGGGAAGTGTGGATTAACGGAATGGAGGTCTCGCAATTCACGTATTTTCAGGAGGCGGGCGGGCTGCCGGCGCGCCCGGTGACCGGCGAAATTACGTACGGCTTGGAGCGTCTGGCGATGTTTTTGCAGGAATGCGACAATGTCTTTGATTTGCAATGGACGGACGGCGTTTCGTACGGCGACGTGCATCTGCAGAACGAAAAAGAACAGTGCGCGTACAATTTTTCGCGCGCCGACGCGGCGATGCTTTCGCGCCATTTTGACGACTATGAGCGGGCGGCGATGGAACTTTTGGACGGCGACAATCCGCTGCCGCTGCCCGGCTACGAGATGACGATAAAATGTTCGCATCTGTTTAATTTGCTGGACGCGCGCGGCGTCATTTCGGTCACCGAGCGCGCGCGGTATGTGGCGCGGGTGCGGAATCTGGCGCGAAAGGCGGCGCGGTCGTACCGCGAATCGCGGCGGAATATGAATCCGCCGTTTCCGCTGTGCCGCCGCGAAGACAAGAATTTGCTGGCGGCGTTGCGATGACGCGCGAACAAATGCGGGCGTTCGTCGCCGCACATTGTCTCATCACCGGCGGCGACATCGCGCTGTCCGGCGGCGGCGCGGCGTCCTTTTATTTTGACTGCAAGCGCGCCGTTTTGCGCGGCGATTTTCTGATTTCGCTGGCGGACTGGATTTTGGACGAACCATTTTTGCGGGCGCCGACCCGCGCGAATGTCGTCGGCGGCCCGACGATGGGCGCGGATTTCATCGCGGCGGCGGCGGCGATTCGCGCGGCGCAGCGCGGGGAGAATCTGACGCGCGCGGCGATCGTCCGCAAGGAGCCGAAAAAACACGGCACCAAAAACAAAATAGAAAACGAACCGGACGAGCCGTCCCGCATTTTAATCGTGGAGGACGTCATTACGACCGGCGGCAGCATCGCGCGCGCGTGCGACGAATTTCTCGCCGCCGGACATTCCATCGCCGCCGTCGCCGCCGTCATAGACCGGCGGGCGGGCGGGAAAGAAATGCTGGAACAAAAATACCGCGCGCCGGTGTTTTCGCTTTTTACGAAAGACGACTTCGGGGATTTGTCGTGAACGCGCCGCCCGAAAATATCGCCGCGAAATCGTCCGCCCGCGCGGATGTATACGGATTGTTTTGTCGCGCGCGCAACGTCGTCGCGGAAACGGAAATCGCGCGGACGCTGGGACTGCATCCCAACACCGTCGCCAGATGGCGCGAACGGCGCTTTGTGCCCGGGCGGTATTCGCATGATTTTTTGCGTCTGCTGGGCGAGCGACAGCGCGCCGCCGTCGACGCGCGCGACCGCGACCAGTTTTATACCAAGCCAGATGTTGCGCGGCGGTGCGTCCGCAAAATGTTCGCGGTCGCCGAATCTTTGCGAATTAATTTGTCGCGCCACCGCTTCATCGAACCCGCGGCGGGCTGCGGCGTATTTTACGAGCATCTTCCGCCGCGCCGCCGCATCGGAATGGACATCGCCCCCGGCGTCCGTCCGCGCGGCGGATTGATTCGCGGCGATTATTTGCAATGGACTCCGCCCGCCGGAAAATATGTCGTCGTCGGCAATCCGCCGTTCGGATTGCGCGGACATTCGGCGCTGCAATTTATCAACCATTCCGCCGCCTTCGCCGACATTGTCGCGTTTATTCTGCCGCAATTGTTCGCCAGCGACGGCAAGGGCGCGGCGCAAAAGCGGGTGCGCGAATATCGCCTCGCGCACACCGAATCGCTGCCCGCGGATTCGTTTCAATATCCGGACGGACGCGCGGTCAGCGTCGCCACGGTGTTTCAGGTATGGACGAAAATTAACACCGCCCGCATTGTCGCGCCGCCGTCTCCGCAATGCGACAATTTTATCCGCGTCTATTCGTTGTCGGACGGCGGCACGCCGGCGAGTACGCGCAACAAAAAAATGCTGCACAAGTGCGACGTATATCTGCCGTCTACATGTTTTACTGGCATGCGTTCGTATCCGGATTTTGAGAGTTTGCCGCATCGCCGCGGCTACGGCGTCGTCACGCATTCCGGCGCGCATCGGGCGAAAATCAAAACGCTGCTGCAAAAACACGACTGGACGAAGACCGCGTTCCGCTCCACCAACGGCGCGATGAATTTGCGCCGCAGCTTAATCGCCGCCGTCGTCGCGGCGGCGGGGTATTGCGATCATGTCTGACGAATTGCACACAATCTTCATGGAAATTTTTGAGGCGGCGTTGCTCGCGCAAAAACAGAGCAAAAACCATTGGAGGCACGACAGCCGGTTCGCGCGGGTGCGCATCGATCTGCAGCTCGACAGCCGCGGGCAAATGGGCGAGGAGTTCGTCGCCGCCGTGCTGCGGCAATTGGGGCATTCCGTCAAAAACAAACAGACCACCGATCCTCAAAATAAGCAGTGGGATCTGGTCGTGGACGACACCCATCGTTGGGAGATTAAAACGGCGACGATGGGAAAGTCAACCGCCAATTTTCAACACGAAAACATTTACCGTGAAAGAGATTATCACGGCATTGTTTTCGTGGACATTGCGCCCGACGACTTGTATGTGTCGTTCGTGCCCAAGCACGAAATTCCTTGGAAGAATCTGCATCGTCGCAAGGACAGCAATTTCTACAAGTGGGATTTCAGCAGATCCAGAATTGAAGACGCCAAAATGACGTCTCTCGCCGATTTCGCGCGCGGCTATGCCGCCGCCGTCTCTCGCATTGATTCGTATTTGCAGAAAAGGAGGAATCCGCATGACATCTAATTCGCCGCGAAATCTGCTGGTGGAAATCCGCACGGAAGAACTGCCGCCCGCGCAGTTGTGGCGGCTGGCGGACGCGTTTCCCGATTCGCTTTTGGACGCGTTGCGAAAGGCGGGGTTCGCCGATGGCGAATCGCATCGCGCGAAAAACGAAATCGGCGGCGGCGACAAACTTTTGGCGACGCCGCGGCGTTTGGTCGCGCTTTTGCAAAATGTCAAAAGTGCATCGGCGGCGAAGACGGTGATTCGCCGCGGGCCGCAACTCGCGGCGTGCAAAGATTCCGAAGGCGCGCCGACAAAGGCGTTAATCGGATTTATGCGAAGCGCGGGCGCGACTTGCGAAAACGATTTAATCCAAACCGAAGAAGGAGGCAGAACTTATATCGCGTGGCGGAGCGAGACGCCGGGGCGCAAACTCGCCGAAGAGTTGGCGGCGATCGTGGAGCGCGTGCTTTTGGATATTCCCGCGCCGCGCAAAATGCGCTGGGGCGACAACGATTTTAAGTTCGTCCGTCCGGTGCGCGGCGTGTTGATGATGCACGGCGACGAAATTATTCGCGGCGAAGTGTGCGGCATTCCCGCGAGCGATTCCACGAAGGGGCATCCGGTTCCGAGCGCGGAGATTCTCGCGTTCACGGCGAGCGAGTACGAAACGGTGATGCACGAACACGGCAAAGTGATCGTGGATATGGACAAGCGTCTGGAAAAGATTCGCGCGGCGATGGTTAATGAGGAAATCGGCGAAGATATGGCGTTTTTGTTGGACGATGCCGATGAAGTGAAAGATAATACCGGATGGACTGCAAATGAACACAACGAGGTGCATCCGGAAAGCCCGCTGTTGCGGGAGGTGGCGGCGATGTGCGAATGGCCTGCCGTGTATCGGCGGAAGGTTGACGACGAGTTCATGGATTTGCCGATTTATTGCGTTTCGGAATGCATGAAAAAACATCAAAAGTTTTTTCCGTTTCAAGACGAACACGGCAAACTGTTGCCCGATTATTTTTTGGTCGCCGACAATGAGCCGGAGTCGTCCGATGAAATGTTGCGCGGTTATGACGCGGTGCTGCGCGCGCGTCTGCGCGATGTGCGGTTTTATTACGACGAAGACCGCAAAGTGTCGTTGGACGAGTATATGGAAAAACTTAAGACGATTGTTTTTCATCAAAAACTCGGCAGTCAACACGATCGCATCGGGCGCGTTTGTCGTATCGCCGCCGCGCTGGCGGAGTTGAACGGCGAACGGCATTCCGCGGAGGAGATTGCGGACGCCGCGCGCAAAATTCTCGCGCCGTTGTCTTCTCTGATGGTCGGCGAATATCCGCAGTTGCAAGAGTATATGGCGCGGAAGTACTTTGCCGTTGACAAAAATTCGGCGTTTGTGCTTGTTTCTCCGTGTTATGATTTGGAAAAACTTGCGGGAATGTTCGGGGCGGACGAAATACCGACCGGCAGCAAGGATCCGCACGGTTTGCGGCGCAATGCGCTGGAAATCGCGCTTCGTTTTCGCAACTGGCGCGATATAAAACAGTCCATCGCCGCGGCGGCGGAATCGTTTGACGGCAAAATCGCCGATGTGCGCGGCGAAGTATACGAGTTTATTCTTGATCGCATTCGGTTTATGTTTTCGCGCAATGCGCCGTTCAAGATTCTCGCTTTCGCCCCCGCGCCGAATGTCGTGGAATCCGTACTGTCGTTAAAGCCGACCGATTTGCGAAAGTTGGATCGCGTGATGGATGCGGTGAGGGATTTTGCAAAAACGGACGATGCGCGCATTCTCATCGCCGCCAACAAGCGCATCAACAACATTTTGCGAAAATCGGAGGGCGCGGAGTCGGCGGCGGCGGCGGACGAATCGCTGTTTTCGGAGGACGCGGAGCGCGTTTTGTACGAGACGGTGCGCGAGTTGCGGGCGCGGACGGACGCGCAAATTGCGCGAAACGATTACGCGGGCGCGCTGAAAACTCTGGCGGAAGCCGCCGCGCCGGCGGACGCGTTTTTCGCCGAAGTTTTGGTGAATGCGGAGGATCGGAAGATTCGCGCGAATCGTTTCGCGCTTTTGCGGGAGTTGCGCGCGCTGTTGAACCGCGTCGCCGACATTTCCAAACTCGCGTAGCCGTCCGCCGCCGCGCAGTCGGTATAATTCGGGCGATGTTGAAGACGGCGTTAACGATACTCGGCGGCGCGCTGGCGCTTTGGGCGGGCGCGGGATTTGTGCTGTGGCGGTGGCAGGAGAAATTGATTTTCTTTCCGCGTCCGACGCCGCCGGATGTCGCGCGCGATCTCGCCGATTTGGCGGTGAATGTCGCCGCCGAAGACGGGACGCCGCTGCGCGGATGGGAGCATCCGGGCAACGCCGCCGCCGCCGAATCCGACTGCAAATTGTTGGTATATTTCGGCGGCAACGGCGAGGAGTTGTCGTCGCATCCGTCCGAAAACGGCGCGCGGTTTCCGTTTCCGCAGTGGTATGTGAATTATCGCGGTTTCGGCGGCAGCGGCGGCGCGCCTTCGGCGGAGTTGCTGCGCGCGGACGCGCTGCGGGTTTTTGACGAGGCGGCGCGGCGGCGGCGGCTCGCGCCGGAAGAAATATGCATAATGGGGCGCAGTCTGGGTTCGCACATGGCGGCGCATGTCGCGGCGCGGCGGGCGGCGAAAAAATTGATCATGGTTACGCCGTTTGACAGCGTGCTGGAAATCGCGCGCCGCCGCTATCCGTTTTTTCCGGTGCGAAAAATGCTGCGGCATCCGTTTGACACCTTGGCCGAGGCCGGTTCGGTTTCCGCCCCGGTTTTGTTTTTGCTGGCGGAGACCGACCGCGTGGTGCCGCCGGCGCGGGCGGAAAATTTAATCGCAAATTGGCGGACGCCGCACACCGCGCTGACGATTCCGGGGACGACGCACAACAGAATGGATACGCCGGCGTATTGGCGTGCGATTGCGGATTTTTTGTCTCCCGAAAATCCCGAATGAATCCCGGCGCGCTTTTGGCGACGATTCGCACGCCCGCCGACGTGCGCGCGCTTTCGCCGGCGCAGTTGCCGCAATTGGCGGACGAGTTGCGCGCCTTCGTTTTGGACGTGGTCAGCCGCGTCGGCGGGCATTTGTCGTCCAATCTCGGCGTGGTGGAATTGACCGTCGCGCTGCATTATGTGTACGATACGCCGTTTGATTTGCTGGTGTGGGATGTCGGCCATCAGACATACTGCCACAAGGCGCTGACCGGGCGGGCGGCGATGTTGGAGACGATTCGCAAACTCGGCGGATTGTCGGGATTTCCGCGGCGCGGGGAGAGCGAATATGACGCCTTCGGCACCGCCCATTCCAGCACTTCCATTTCCGCCGCGCTGGGAATGGCGGTCGCCGCGAAGCAAAACGGCGAAAACCGGCGGGTGGCGGCGGTCATCGGCGACGGCGCGCTGTCCGGCGGAATGGCGTTCGAGGCGTTGAACAACGCCGGCGATATGAAGGACGCCGATTTGCTGGTCATCCTGAACGACAACGATATGTCCATTTCGCCGCCGGTGGGGGCGATTAATAATTATCTCGGACGCATTCTGGCGAGCCGTTTCTACGGGCGGATGCAAAGCGGCGGACGGCGGATGCTGTCGGGGATGCCGGCGATGCAGCGTTTCGCCCGCCGCGCGCACGAACATTTGAAGGGAATGGTCTTGCCCGGCACATTGTTCGAGGAATTCGGATTTAATTACGTGGGTCCGATAGACGGGCATGATTTGTCGGTGCTGGCGCCGGCGTTGTCCGGATTGCGCGCGGCGTCCGGTCCGCAATTTTTGCATATCGCGACGGTGAAGGGGCGCGGATTCCAAAAGGCGGAGAAGGATCCGGTCTTGTATCACGGCGTCGGCGCGTTCAAGCCCGAAGACGGAATCGCGCCGATGAAGGTGGAGCCGCGCCGCGCGAAGCGGACATATACGCAAGTTTTCGGCGAGTGGCTTTGCGCGGCGGCGGAGCGCGAACCGAAATTGACGGCGATTACCCCCGCGATGCGGGAGGGATCGGGGCTGGCGGAGTTTTCGCGCCGCTTCCCCTCGCGCTATTTTGACGTCGGCATCGCCGAGCAGCACGCGCTGACTTTCGCCGCCGGACTCGCCTGCGGCGGGATGAAACCGGTGGCGGCGATTTATTCCACATTTTTGCAGCGCGCCTACGACCAACTCATCCACGACATCGCAATTCAAAATCTGCCGGTGATGCTGGCGATTGACCGCGCCGGACTTGTCGGGGCGGACGGCGCGACCCATCACGGCGCGTTTGATTTGTCCTATTTGCGTTGCGTGCCGAATATGACGATTATGGCCCCGGCGGACGAAAACGACGCGTGGCGGATGTTGAACACCGCCCTGTCGTTGAATTCGCCCGCCGCCGTCCGCTATCCGCGCGGCGCGGGACCCGGCGCGGAGGTGCGGAAGGACGACGCGATTCTCCCGGTCGGGCGCGGCGAAATCGTCCGCGAGGGGGCGGATTTGGCGATATTGGCGTTCGGCGCGATGACGCTTCCGGCGCTGGCGGCGGGCGACAAACTCGGCGCGACGGTCGCCGACATGCGCTTCGTCAAACCGCTGGACGGGGAATTGATTCTGCGTCTGGCGGACGCGCACGAATTTCTGGCGACGGCGGAGGAAAACGCGGTTTTGGGCGGCGCCGGAGACGGCGTATCGGCGTTTTTGCGGGATCGCGGTGTGCATCGCCCGCTCTTGCAAATCGGTATTCCGGATCATTTTATTCAACACGGATCTCCGGAAGAACTGCGCGCCGCCTGCGGTCTGGACGCGGACGGAATCGTCAAACGCCTGCGCGAATGGCGGATTAGATTCCCGCGTTCGCGGGAATGGAATTAAAGAGATTCCGGCTTTCGCCGGAATGGCGGCACTTTGGATTTCCGCCTTTGTTCCAAAGTACACCCCCCGTCCCATTCCTGCGAAGGCAGGAATCTCCGCGCCGAAAGGCGCAAACTGTCGCCGAAGGCGTACAAACGTACAATTACCCGCCGCTTCGCGGCGGCGGAGATTCCTGCCTTCGCAGGAATGGGACGGGTGGGGAAAGTGGGACTGTGGGAGAGGCGGGAATTGCGGATTCGCCTTCGGCGAAGGAGATTCCGGCTTTCGCCGGAATGGCGGGTACTTTTTGTCTTTGCGGACAATACCGAATTCGGCGGTATCCGAAAACATTAAAAAAAACCGCCATTCCGGC
>JBPCXA010000036.1:0-3603 GCA_051008975.1 Gammaproteobacteria bacterium | reverse complement strand
CCGCGGCGACCAGCGTCGTCGCGCAGCCGCAAAACGGATCAAAAACGACGTCGCCCTCGTCGGAGGACGCGTTGATAATTCTCTCCAAAAGCGCGAGCGGCTTTTGCGTCGGATAACCGGTGCGCTCTTTCGCCGTAGGCGCGATAATCGGAATATCCGTCCAGCACGCGTTCATCAACGGGCCGGTGTCCGCGGATTCTTTGGCGAACATGCCGGACGGCAGCGCGCCCGACGCGACCGCCGCGCGATACTTGTCCCAGTCAAACACCGTCACCATTCTTTTTTTTAGGTTGGCGTTGTATCCCTTGGTTTGCGCGCGCGCGATGGTCTTTTCGGAAGCGGAGGTCAGTTCGCCGAACGGCGCGTGAAAAACATTTTTGTTTTTGCGCGCGGAATAAAACAAAATGACATCGTGCATACGCTGAAACTGCCGTTGCTTCGCCGGCATCCGGCGATAATGCCACACGATTTCATTCCTAAAATTCGCCTTGCCGAAGACGGAATCCATCAGCATTTTGAGCGAATGCGACATCGTCGGATCGCAGTGCAAATATATGCTGCCGGTCGTCTTCAAGATGCGATGCATCTCCAAAATACGGCGCGCCATAAAAATCAAATACGCCTGATCCCCCTTGCCGCCCGCCAAGCCCGCCGCGTTAATCACCGCCGCCAGGCCCGGATGACGCTCCGCAATTTGACCGACCCACGCCAAATCAATATCGTCGAGAGTCCACGCATCCTTAAACGCCGCCCCCGCCGCGCGGCTGCCGATCGGCGCGGAATAATGACGGTTGGAATTAAACGGCGGATCCAAATAAATCAAATCCACGCATTCCGAATTCATCCCGTCCAAAACCCCGACATTGTCGCATATAAACAACGTCCGTCCGCTCACATTTAAGTCCGGCATTGCACGATCTCCGAAGACGCGCGAACGCCGGCGTCGTCCGCAAACTTAACATGAAAATGAAACCGCATAATCAAAACAACTTCTCCTTTTTCCGGCCGATAAAACGCGATTGTAGCACATGCCGGGCGCGCTTTTTTATCGCTCTTCACCTTCGCCGTCCGGCGCGCGTTGATGTAAAATTTTCGCGGTCAATCGGCGTGAAAACTCGTCCAGCACTTCTCCGGCGTCCTCGCCGCGACGGAGTTTGGCGAGCGCGTATTCGGATTCGCGGCGGCGGACGGTTTCGGCGTCTTGCCGCAGGGCGCGAATTTCGGGCGCGCCGCGTTTTTCCCACCATAGACAAAAATCGTCCACATGGCGGGCGATGATTGTTTCCGCCGCCGTCGCCGCCTCCCGGCGGGCGGTCTGCGATTTTTCCGCCTGCGCGCCCAACTGTTCCAGCGTATACACGAAGGCGCCGGAGAGGCGCGCGATTTCCGGCTCCAAATCGCGCGGGACGCCCAAATCGGCGAACATCATCGGGCGGCGGCGCGCCGACAGGGCGTGTTCCGCCGCGCCCTTTCCGATAATCGGCAGCGGGCTGGCGGTCGCCGAAACGACGACGTCAAACTCCGCCAGCATTTCCGGCACGCGAAACAACGGAATCGCCTCGCCGCCGGCCGGCGCGGCGAGTTGTTCCGCCCTTTCCGGGGCGCGGCTGGCGACGGCGATGCGGCGTACGCCGCGTCCGGAAAATACCGGCATGCCGGCGCGGGTCATGTCGCCGGTGCCGACGAACAACACCGCGAGACGGGAAAAATCGGGGAAGATTCCGGCGGCGGCGCGCGCCACGAGTCCGCAATACGAAACGGAATGGCGTCCGATGCCGGTGCTGGCGCGCACTTCCTTGGCGGCGGCGAGAGATTTTTCCAGCAGACGGTTGACGAATACGCCGGACGCCCCGGCGTCGCGGGCGATTTGCGCCGCCTGTTTCACTTGTCCGGTAATTTCGGTTTCGCCGAGAATTTGCGATTCAATCCCGCTCGCCACGCAAAAGGCGCGCCGCACCGCGTCCTTCGCGCGCAGCCGGAAGAGCGCGTTTTCGCTGGCACCGGCGAGCCAGCGCGCCACTTGTCCGGGGCGATCGGTCAGACAATACACTTCGGTGCGGTTGCAGGTGGAGACAATCGCCGCCTCGCGCGCGCAATCGGCGGTAAGTTGGCGCAGCCGCGCGGCGGCGTTTTCGGCGGAGACGCTGATCATTTCGCGCACCGCCAGCGGCGCCATCCGAAAATCGGCGCCGATCGAAAATAAACGCGAAATGCCGTCCATACAAAAGAATGAATAAATAAAAGATTGTATCGCATCGCCGCCCGTCCGCGCAATATCCCGGCGGCGGCATGACGGCGCGAAACAAGAACGCGTCTACATTTGCGCGTAAGTTTGCCAGGGGACGAACTCCGAATCTCCGACGCCGAGTTGTTCGGAAAATGTCCGCTTGCCGGAGGCGACCGCCAATATTTCGCGGAATATGCGGTCTCCCGCCGCCGCGACCGTCTCTTCGCCGTCGGCGATTTCGCCGCAATTGACGTCCATATCTTCGCGCATTCGTTCAAACATCGGCGTGTTGGAGGCAATTTTTATCGTCGGCGCCGGCTTGTTGCCGTAGCACGATCCTCTGCCGGTGGTGAAACACACCAGATTGCAGCCCGAAGCGACCTGCCCGGTGATGGAAATCGGATCATATCCGGGGCTGTCCACGAACACCAGCCCTTTCGCCGTAATCCGCTCGCCGTATTGATAGACGCCGGCGAGATTGGTCGAGCCCGCCTTCGCCACCGCGCCGAGTGATTTTTCGAGAATTGTCGTAAGCCCGCCCGCCTTGTTGCCCGGCGTGGGATTGTTGTTCATTTCGCCGCCGTGGCGGGCGGCGTAATCTTCCCACCATTTAATCAGCCCGACGAGTTTGTTTCCCACTTCCGCCGAAACCGCCCGCCCGGTGAGCAGATGTTCGGCGCCGTAGATTTCCGGCGTTTCCGCCAGAGCGGCGGCGCCGCCGTGCCGGACCAGCAAATCGGTCGCGCGGCCCAGGGCGGGATTGGCGGTGATGCCGGAAAATCCGTCCGAGCCGCCGCATTGCAAAGCCACCGTCAATTCGGACGCCGGGACGATCTCCCGCCGTTGCGCGTTCGCATATTCCATCGCTTCTTCCAGCCATTTCAATCCTTCTTCCACCGACGCGCGGGTGCCGCCCTGCCGTTGAATGGTGAAGTATCGGAAATTTTCCTTCGCCGGGGCTCCGTATTTTTCTAAAAGGGACGGAATTTGATTCGTCTCGCAGCCCAGCCCGATCATCAGAACGGCGGCGAAATTCGGATGCGTTACATGCCCCCAGATGGCGCGCTGCAATTTATAAAACGCCTCGTCGTCCGTGCCGATGCAGCAGCCGGCGCCGTGGACGACGGGAACAATTCCGTCCACATTGGGATATTGTTCCGGCAACCCCCGCCTTTCGGCTTCGCGGACGATCAAACGCGCGACCGTCGCCGAACAATTGACCGACGTGACGATGCCGACATAGTTGCGGGTGCCGAAACGCCCGTCCGGACGCGCGTATCCGCGAAAAGTCGCCCTTTCCGCGTCGGCGATCATTTCCACGGGCGACGCATGTTCGCCGAAGGCGTATTCCCGGTCAAAATCGGCCATGGACATAT
>JBPCXA010000035.1:0-11214 GCA_051008975.1 Gammaproteobacteria bacterium | reverse complement strand
TGGCGTTTGTAGCCGCTTTCGGCGAACGCGGAAAAACCGGACGGGTTGGCAGATTCATCGCCGCCGATTTCGTTCGCGACATTTTCCGAATCACCGAACAAATGGAAACGGTGTTCCAAATGAAAATCGCGGAGTTGCGAATCGTTCGCGGTGAAGAAAAAGTTCTTCAGCCGCACCGCGTATTTTTCGTTAAGCAAACCGCGCAGACCGTCGCGCAAACGAAAGTTGTCGGCGGCGTAGACGGACGTTTCCACGAAAGTGTTGTCGGTCAAAAAGAATTGTCCCGGCCCCGGCGCGCAGGCGCGCGCCTGCTGGTCGGCTCTTTCGTTTTGCGCGAGAAACAATTCGCCGCCGGGCGTCTTCCGATACACGCGAAAAACTTCCGCGTCGCCGTTGGCGACGTCGTCGGCGATTTCCGACGACAAAAAAGTGTTGCGGGGATACAGCACGATAATGTCGCCGACGTCGGCTGCTTCCGTTGTTGAGGTGCCGTCGCTGAACAAGAGTATTCCGTTCGCCGAGACGCCGCTGCTGCCGCCGTATACTCCGCCGGGATTAAGCCGGGCGAAGAAAGTTTGCGGCGACGGGTGGCCGAAACCGGCGACAATATCCGCGAAGCTTTGGGAGGCGTCCACACTCCCGATACCGAATACGGGGATATTGACGGTGCCGCCGGCCGCAAACACGCGGCTTTCCAACGAAGAATCCGCCTGGCACATTTGCAACGCGGTCGGCGTTCTGCAGTCGTTGGGGTCGTTCGTGTCCGTGTCGGGAATCATTCCGCCGGTGCATTCGCAACCGCCGCTTCCGTCGGGAACCATGTCGCCCGTGCATTGCACGGGAGCAGGCATGCAGCCGCCGATGCCGTCCGGCACCATTCCGCCCGTGCATACTTCCTGCATCACGCAAGTACCGGCGCCATTAGCCACGTAGTTGTTGGCGGAATCGCATCGGCAGCCGCCGCTTCCGTCCGATATTTCGCCGGCGGCGGTGCATTGTTGCGGTTGAGGAGTCGGGTCCGGAGGAGTCGTGCCATCGCCGGCGACGGCGGGCGGAGTATCATCGTCCCGGTTGTTTTTGTCGATGGCGGTCGCCCCGGCGAAAATTCCCGCCGCTATCACAAATCCGCCCAGCGGCGAAGAGATAAATTCTACCAGACCGCCGCCCTCCGCCGCCCCGAATTCTTCGGCGGGCAAATCAAACGGTTCCGGATTTAACAAGAACGGATGCGAAAGAAAATCCGTTTTTGTCGACGAATTAAATTCGTCATACTGCAAATAATCGGAATAGCGAAATCCTTTGCCGATTTTCGCATCGCCGCTTTCGGCAGCATTTTTGTCGGCGGCGGCGGCGATATTCTCCGCCGCAAACGCCGCCCCGGTCAGCGCGAAAATCGCGCCGAGAACAGCCCCGCAAAAGGCGAATTTAACGCGGAAAGACAAGGGGGCAAAAATCCCCCCCCCCCCCCCCCTTGTTGCACCGCAAAAATGGCGCTAATCGCGCCAAAAACCGCCCCGTACGGACGAATCAAAGAAAAAACGAGGTTTTTCATAAAAATGCTCCTTAATGCTTAAAATCACGCCCCTACGGACGCTTTTACAATTCTAACACGAAAATTCCGAAAAGTGCAACTTTTTTTCGCCGAACGCAAAAAAAATTTGGGCGGCGGCGGCGGGTTCGCCTTGCGGCGAAAGAGATTCCGGTCCCCGCGTTCGCGAGAATAAACTTTCGCCGGAATGGCGTATTTTATATTTTCGGATACCGCCAAATTCGGCATCGTCCGCAAAAACAAAAAGAACCCGCCATTCCGGCGAAAGCCGGAATCTCTTTCGCCGTAGGCGAATCCGCCGCGCGCGGCGAACATTTATAATTGCGGCGTTTATGGTCGCGCGACAATATGCATATTTGGGCGGCGATGCGCCGGAAATGCCGCCCGGACGCGCGGGCGCGGCGGAGAATGTCCGCGAAGTGTTTTTTGCCGCCGTTTTTCGTCCGCCGACCGCCGCCGAAGACGCGCTTTTGCGGCGTCTGCTGAATTCCGCGGGCGATTTTTGCGGGGACGCGGAGGGCGATGTCGCGCTGATTCTCCCGCGTCCGGGCGTGATTTCGCCGTGGGCGTCCAAGGCCGGCGACATTCTCCGCAACTGCGGATTGTCTTTCGTCTCCCGCTTGGAAAGGGGCGCGCTGATGCGCGGCGGCGACGCCGATGCGGTCGCCGACCGGATGACCCAAATTGTTCTGCGTCCGCCCGATTTGGGCGGCTGGCGGCGGTTGTTTAAGAACCCGCCGCCGCGGCGTGAAGCGACGGTCGCGGCGACCGCCGAATCTATTTCCAAACTGAACGCGGCGCGCGGATGGGCGCTTTCGGCGGAAGAAATCGCGCATTTGTGCGCGCTGTATGCGCGTCTCGGACGCGCGCCCGAAGAGGCGGAATTGACGATGTTCGCGCAGGCGAATTCCGAACACTGCCGCCATAAAATTTTTCGCGGCGGCTGGGAGGACGGCGGCGATTCAATGATGGATTTAATTCGCCGCACCCACGAAGCCGCGCCGGAAGGCGTACTGACCGCCTTCGCCGACAACGCCGCGGTAATTTCCGCCGCCGCCGGGGAGGATTTTTCGCCCGGCGAAGACGGCGTATATCGGCGCGGCGAAGGCGGACTTTTGCTGGTCGCCAAGGCCGAGACGCACAATCATCCGACCGCCATTTCGCCCTTTCCCGGTGCCGCGACCGGCAGCGGCGGCGAAATTCGCGACGAAGCCGCCGCCGGACGCGGCGCCGCCAGCCGCGCCGGTTTCGCCGGATTTATCGTGTCGCATCTGCGAATCGCCGGGCAGAATCCGCCCGCCCGCCACGCGCCCGCGCCGCATTTGGCGTCGCCGCTGGAAATTATGACCGACGCGCCTTTGGGGGCGGCGAATTATTGCAACGAATTCGGGCGTCCGTCTCTGGGCGGATTTTTCCGCAGTTTGGAGGCGTTTTGCGGCGAACGCCGCATCGGATTTCACAAGCCGGTGATGCTGGCGGGCGGACTCGGACACATGCGTCCGCAATCCGCCGGCAAAAAACCGATTCCGCCGGGCGCGAAAATCGTGCAACTGGGCGGTCCGGGATTTCGCATCGGAGTCGGCGGCGGGGCGGCGTCCAGCCGCGGCGGCAGCGGCGACGATTTCGCCTCGGTGCAGCGCGACAACGCCGAAATGCAAAGGCGCGCGCAGGAAGTGCTCGACGCCTGCCGCCGCGCGCCCGGCGGCGGAATGTTGCTGTCGCTGCACGATGTCGGCGCGGGCGGAATCGCCAACGCGGTCGCGGAAATGGTGTACGATTCGCGGGTCGGCGCGCGCATTTCCTTGTCCGCGATTCCGGTCGAGGACAAAAGTTTGTCGCCATCGGAAATATGGTGCAACGAATCGCAGGAGCGGTATGTGCTGGCATTGGCGGCGGCGGACGTTCCGGCGTTCGCCGCGATTTGCGAACGCGAGGGATGCCCCTTTTCGGTTCTCGGCGAGGCGGCGGACGGCGGGCGGATCGCGCTGTCGGACGGCGCCGGTTTTGCGGTCGATCTGCCGCTATCCGATATTTTGGGCGACATTCCGCGCCGTCCGCGGCGCGTTTCCGAAGAAAACGGGGGGGGGGGGGCGGAAAACGATTCCGCGTTTCCGGACGCCGATCTGTCCGCCGCCTGCCTGGAAGTTTTGCGCCATCCGACGACGGCGTGCAAACGGTTTTTGATCGCCATCGGCGACCGCACGGTGGGCGGACTGACCGCGCGCGATCAAATGGTCGGGCCGCTGCAGACGCCGGTGTCGGACTGCGCCGCGTTTTTTAACGGCTACGAGGGAACGGGCGGCGCGGCGTTCGCGCTCGGCGAGCGTCCGGAAATTGCGATGTTAAATCCCGCCGCCGGCGCGCGAATGGCGATCGCGGAGGCGCTGGCGAATCTGGCGGGGGCGGGAATCGGCGAATTGCGGCGGGTGAAATTGTCGCTGAACTGGCTGGCGAATTGCGGCGAAGACGGCGACGGCGGCGGACTTCGCGCGGCGGTGCGCGCCGCCTCCGATTTTTGCGTCGCGCTGCGGACCGGCGTGGTGGTGGGAAAAGATTCCTTGTCCATGCGCGCGCGCGCGGAATCCGGCGAATCGGTGGAATCGCCGCCGTTTCCGGTCGCGACGGCGTTCGCGCCGCACGACGACGTGCGGCGGATTTTGACTCCGCAGTTGCGCGGCGGCGATTCGTTTTTGATGCTGGCGGAGCCGTCCGGTTTGCGGCGGCTGGGCGGCGGCGTATTCGCGGATATTTTCAGTGCGCGGGACGCCCCGCCGGACATTGCGGCGGCGGAAATGGCGGCGTTCTGGCGCGCCGTTTCCGAATGCCATTGCCGCGGACTTTTGCGGGCGTATCACGACCGTTCGGACGGCGGTTTGTGGGCGTGCGCGTGCGAAATGGCGTTCGCCGCCGACCTCGGCATAACTTTAATTTTGGACCCGCTTTTTCCGGCGGCGCGGACGGACGGCGGCGAAATCGGCGGCGACATATTCGCCGCGGCGGGGCGGCGGCGGACTTTGGCGGCGTTGTTTAACGAAGAAATCGGCGCGCTTTTGGAAGTCGCGGCGGCGGACGCGGCGGCGGTTTTGCAAATTTTCGCCGAAGCCGGAATGGCGGGATGTCTGCAAACCGCCGGGCGAGTTAACCGCGAGCGGCGGATGAAAATTCACCGCGGCGGACGCAAATTATTCGACCGCGATTTGGACGAACTGCGGCGGGAATGGGACGCGGTAAGTTATGCCGTCTGCCGCCGCCGCGACGATCCCGAATGCGCGAAGGAGGAACACGAACGCGATTCGGACGAGGCGCGACTGTTCGCCCGTCTGCCCGATCAATTTCCAAAAGATTTTCGCGCCGCCGCGCCGCATATCGGCGGCGTCCGCCCGCGGGTCGCGATTTTGCGCGAACGCGGAAGCAACGGACAGCGCGAAATGGCGGCGGCGTTCACCCGCGCCGGTTTTGACGCGACGGATATCACGACGAGCGATTTGCGCGACGGGCGGCGGCGTCTCGGCGAATTCGCGGGCATCGCGCTGTGCGGCGGATTTTCGTTCGGCGACGTGCTGGGGGCGGGACGGGGATGGGCGGAGGGCGTTTTGCAAACGCCGATGCTGGCGGACATGTTCGCCGCGTTTTTCGCCGACAAAAACACTTTCGCCTTCGGGGCGTGCAACGGCTGCCAGGCGCTTTCGCTTTTGCAGCCGCTGACGGCGGACGCGGAATCGTGGCGGTTTCCGCGTTTCGCCGCCAACCGCAGCGGCCGTTTTGAGGCGCGTTTTGTAATGGCGGAAATTTTGCCGTCGCCGTCGCCGCTGTTCGCCGGAATGGACGGCGCGATGTTGCCGCTGGCGTCCTCCAACGCCGAGGGGCGCGCGGTTTGGAAAGAGGAGAATGCAACGGCGGCGGCGGCGGTGTTGCGGTTTGTAGACGGACGCGGAAAACCGGCGACGCGGTATCCGCAAAATCCGGCGGGCGGCGACGGGCGGTGCGGTTTTTGTTCCCCGGACGGGCGGATTACGATTACGATGCCGCATCCGGAGCGGGTGTTTCGCGGCGGACAAATGTCGTGGCGTCCGCCGGAATGGGAGGGGGACGCGAGTCCGTGGCTGCAAATGTTCATTAACGCGCGGCGTTTCGTCAATTGACGCGAATGATTCGGGTCGTCCAACTGATTCCGAATATGCGCGAGGGCGGCGCGGAACGCGGCGTGGCGGATTTGACGCGCGAGCATCGCGGAGTCGCGGAACATGTCGTTCTCGGCGGCGGCGGGCGTCTCGCCGCCGCGGTCATTCAACACGGCGGGCGTTTTTTGCCGGCGCCGCTGGCGTCCAAAAATCCTCTGACCGTCCCGTCGCGGGCGATGCATTTGCGGCGGATATTGCGCGCCGTCGCGCCGGATATTGTGCATGTCCGCAGCCGCGTCCCGGCGTGGCTGCATTATTTCGCGAACCGCACTCTGCGCATTCCGACGGTGTCCACGGTGCACGGAATTAACAGCGTCAACCGGTACAGCCGGGTGATGACTTTCGCGGACGCGGTGATTTGTCCCGGCTCCGCCGCGGCGGCGCATGTCCGTTCCGCCTACGGCGTCGCGAATATCCATATTATCCCGCGCGGCGTGGACGCGGACTATTTCAATCCCGCGTCCGCGCGAAAAGAGACGGTCGCGCGTTTGCGCGAAGAGTGGGACTTGGCGGACAAAAAAGTAATTTTGCATGTCGGACGATTGTCGGCGCAAAAGGGGCATGAAGTTTTGCTGCATATTTTGGCGAAACTGCCGCGCGAATATGTCGCGGTCGTCGCCGGCGGCGGTTCGCGGCGGCGGCGGTTGATCGCGCTGGCGCGGCGTCTGGGGGTGGCGGAGCGCGCGCGTTTTGTCGGCGGACGGGACGACATGCGCGAAATCTACGCGCTCGCCGATGTCGCGGTGTCGTGCGCGATCAAGCCGGAATCGTTCGGGCGGTCGATCGCCGAGGCGCTGGCGATGGGCGTACCGACGATCGCCGCCGACCACGGCGGCGCGCGCGACATCATCGGCGCGGACGAACGCGGCGGACGTCTCGTGCCGGCCGGCGATTCCGCGGCGTTCGCCGCCGCAATTGTCGCGCCGCCGGACGCGTCCGAATCGCGCGCGCGCGTCAAAGCCCGCTTTACCGCGAAACGGATGGCCGACGAAACGCTGGCGGTATACCGGCAAGTACTTTCCGCCCGCGACGCGCACCCGTAATTCTGCCCCCCCCCCCCCCTTATTCCCGCAAAGGCGGGAAATGCCGAATGGAGACGCAAAATAAAATAGTACAAGAAATTCCATTCCTGCGAAAGCAGGAATCTCCGCCGCCGCGAAGCGGCGGGTAATTGTACCTCTTTACAATTTGCGCCTTCGGCGCGGAGATTCCTGCTTTCGCAGGAATGGAATTTTTATATTGTTTCGCCTCCGACAAATCGCACTTCGCGCTTTTGCCGTTTTGTTCGGCGCGCCGGAATTGTTTTATTGCACTATGACGTTTCCGCCGAAGATCATGAAGTAATCGTTGGTTTGCGCGTCTTGCGCGGACGGGCGGATTAAAAACAGCGAATCGCCGTCGGCGTTTTCGTCGTCGTCCAGCCACTGGCACGGCGTCGTCAAATCCGCGCCGCCGCCGCCCTGCGCGGCGAGAGTCGCGCCCGCCGCGGGATAGACGGCGGCGGACGGCATGCCGCGCAAACATCGCGTATTGGCGAGCGGGGCGGGACTGTACAGCAGTACGGCGCCGACATTTTCCACGCGCGTCCGGTCGCCGGCGGTGATTACCGCGCCGGCGGGGACGACAATTTTTTCGCCGTTTCGGAAAGTAAATCCCGCGGTCAAATCCGCCGCCGCCGCCGCGCCGAGCGGCAGCGAAAACGCGCCCGACACGGTAAAATTGCGCGTCGCTTCGCCGAGATTTACGGTGATTTCCTCCGCGCCGCCGCGGAGAGTCGCGGTATAGGAATGCGCGAGCGTAAACGGCAGCGGCGCGGCGAAACGCGTTTCCGCGGCGACCGAAATTGATACCCCCCCCCCCCCTGTGCATAATCCGCCGCCGTGGCAGCCGGGCGAAACGGCGTAATAAATGTTGTGGTCTTCAATAAAAGTACGCGTTCTTCTTGACAGACCGCGCGAATCAAAACACGGCGGATACGGATGCAAATTGTCGCGGGTGACCGCGCCCGTTCCGTTTTCTTCGCGCCACGGATATACGATTTGCGGCGCGAATACTGTCCGCCCGGAAAATACGACATCGGAAAATAACAACGCGACAAAACGCCGCCGCGCGAAAGACGCCGGGGTCGGCTTGTATCCGTCCGCCGCCCGCAGAGTCGCCGCGCCGCCGTCCGAAAACAATATCGCGTCTTCGTAAAACAATGTCAGTTGCGAAAAATCTTTTTCTATCTTAATTTTATCCCGCAACTCAAAACGCGCGCCGGTGGAAACGGTAATAGTGGCGGCGGCGGAAGTCAATGTCGCCGCGCCCAAAAATCCCGCCGCGGTCGGCGCGGACAAAGTTATTCGCGCGCCGTCAATGGCGATCGTCATCGTCGTTCTGTGATGTTCGGGAAGCCAGCCGTTCAGCATTCCCGCCGGCGACGCCAGCGGCGTCCGCGCCGCGAAAGATAAAGAAACCGTGGCGGACGAAACAGTCGCGCCCGGCGACAATGCATATCCGCCGCCGATATTTCTTAACAAGGAAGCGTCCGCGATGATTTCCGCGCCGGCGGAAAGAGTCAGACGGGCGAAACGCGCGAGAGTAATTTGCGGCCAAACAAGAGTCGCCCGGTCGCCGAGAACAACGGAAAGCGCGGCGGACAACCCGGCGGAAATTGTCAAGGTCGCCGGATGCATTGTTAAAAAGGCGGAGTCGGTTTGCAGAGTCGCGGTAATCGTTCCCGATGCGGACGGCGCGTCCAAAGTCATCGCCGCAACGGGCGACAACGCAATTCCGGATGCGGATGCGGACGCCGGTTCCGCGGTATGAAACGCCGCGCAATGGCGCGCGCGTTCGTCAATATGGACGGAAATATTCGCCGCCGGCGCGGGATAAAAGCCGAAAAACACCCGCCATTCGGCGAGCGCTATGGATATTTCCGCCAGCGGCGAACCGGCGGCGGGCGCGTTATGCACTTCGCCGGCCCCGGCGAAGACGAGATAGTCGCGCAAAAAACGTCCGTCCGCATCCAGCATTTCGTCCGCGCCGATATAGTCCGCGAAATCGTCAAATTCGCCGGACGGAAGGGCGCGCACAAAAACGCCGTTTGCGTCCGCGTTGCTTTCCTCCCCCGCCGATTCAAAATACAGGGATGCATTAATCTGTTCCAAATCCAACGAAGCGGTGGCGACGAATTCTTCGGACGGGCGTCCGGCGACGTGCCGTCCGGGCGCCAGCACGACGGCGGCGACGCGCGAATGCACGGTAATTAGCGGCGGCGTTTGTTCCGGCGCAAAGCGGACGACCGACAGCCATTTGTCGTCGCGCGAATCCAGCCGATGCAAATTCAATGGCGCGCCGTTTAACGCCGGCGCGAAATGTTGCGACAGCGCATACCACAATCTTCCGCCGCCGCCGCGAAAATCGCCTTCCAATCCGTCGCTGATTTCGTCCTCGCCGAGTTCGTTATATCTCGCACGATCGGGAAGACGTCCGAAGCGCGCGCCGGAAGATAAAACGCCGTTGGTTAAATTTCTATTGCTGCCGCCGTCCGCGCCGCATGTCGGATCTTGTGTACCGTCCAAATTATGATCGCCTTCCACATTGTCGGGACACGGCAGCATTAAAAGACGCGGCTCGATCGCGCCGCCGCCCGGACGCGCGATGTTCAGCGGGCGCGCCGAACGCCGCAGCATATAGTTGACCAGCGCCAGCCGCGCTTCGCCGGTCGCATGTTTCGCGGCTTCGGCGCGTTCGGCTTCGGCGTTTTGCATTCCGGAAAGACGGTCATATACCGCGCCGGTCGTTCCGCCGCCGACGACCATCACGACGAAGATGAAAACGACGACGCCGCGGCGGCGCAAAACTCAAACGAAAGTTATTGCGAAATGTCCACGAAACGCCCCGCCACCGCCGCCGCCGCCGCCGTCGCCGGGCTGACGAGATGCGTGCGCGATTTGTATCCCTGCCGCCCCTCGAAGTTGCGGTTGGAAGTGGAGGCGCAGCGCTCCTTTTCGCCCATGCGGTCGTCGTTCATTCCGAGACACATTGAGCATCCCGAATACCGCCATTCAAATCCGGCGCGCAGAAAAATTTCGTGCAGCCCCTCGCGTTCCGCCTGCGCGCGCACGAGTCCCGACCCCGGCACCACCATCGCCCGCCGGATATTCGCGGCGACGCGGCGGTCTTTTACGACCTCGGCGGCGGCGCGCAGATCTTCAATGCGCGCGTTCGTGCACGAACCGATGAACACCTTGTCCGGGCGAATGTCCGAAATCGCCGCGCCGGGAACGAGACCCATGTAGGCAAGCGCGTTTTCCATCCCGGCGCGTTTGACCGGATCCGGCTCCGCCGCCGGGTCGGGAATTGTTTCGTCCACCGCCGCGACCATTTCCGGCGAAGTCCCCCACGACACCTGCGGCTTGACGGCGGCGGCGTTCAAAAATTCCTCGCGGTCGAAAACCGCGCCGTCGTCGCTGCGCAAAGTCCGCCAATAGTCGCCCGCCCGCCGCCACATTTCGCCGCGCGGCGCGAGCGGGCGGTCTTTCAGCCAGGCGAGCGTTTTTTCGTCCACGCCGATCATTCCCGCGCGCGCGCCGGCCTCGATGGACATATTGCAGATCGTCATCCGCCCGGCCATGTCCATCTCCGAAATCGTATCTCCGGCGTATTCCAAAACATGTCCGGTGCCGCCGCTGACGCCGATTTTTCCGATGAGCGACAAAACGACATCCTTGGCGAACACGCCGCGCCGCAATTTTCCGTTGATGGAAATTCGCATCGTCCTGGATTTTTTCGCCGGCAGACACTGCGTCGCCAGCACATGTTCAATTTCCGAAGTTCCGATGCCGAAGGCGAGACAGCTGAACGCGCCGTGCGTGCTGGTGTGCGAATCGCCGCAGACGACGGTCATCCCCGGCAAAGTCGCGCCCTGCTCCGGCCCGATGATATGCACGATGCCCTGCCGCTCGTCGCGCAGCGGAATATGCGCGATTCCGAATTCGCGGCAGTTGTCGTCCAGCGTATTAATTTGCAGGCGCGAAATGTCGTCGGCGATTTCGTCCCGCGAATCGGTCGGCACATTATGCTCGGGCACCGCCAGAATCGAACCGGCGCGCCACGGCGTCCGCCCGGAATCGCGCAGTCCCTCGAACGCCTGCGGGCTGGTCACTTCATGCACGAGATGGCGGTCTATGTACAACAGCGCGCGTCCGTCGGCGTCCTCGTCCACCAAATGCCGCCGCCAGAGTTTTTCGTACAAAGTCCGCATTGCGGGATTATACCGCACCGCGCCGAAGGCGAAAATCGTTTTCCGAAAAAAATCCGCGGCGGCGGCGAAAACCGCGCCGAAAATCCGCGTTCGGGGTTATAATGGCGGGGCTAATGCTTGACATCCTCCCCCCGTCGCCGGGGGTGCCATTTGATAAAAGACCTCCGGGGAAGGGATGGCGGTATCCAAGATGTTGATGCATTAGCAAACTCCCGGCACAAACGCCGGATTTT
>JBPCXA010000034.1:0-3825 GCA_051008975.1 Gammaproteobacteria bacterium | reverse complement strand
GTGCAGATATTGTGCTAGCCGGTGCCATGCTCAAATGGGATGAGCCAGCAGAGGGTGCGCAGGATGTGGCCGAATACTGGATTTACCGTAGCAAATTACCCATCCCCGATGATATCGAGCAGGCGAGGCGAGAGGGGCAACTCATCGTGCTTGAGGCACGGGTCGATGCAGCTGTACGTCAATGTGCTGTGCGTATGGACGACCTATTACGCACGTACTGTATCGATGTAGCGGGAGAGGAATTGCCATCGTATTACCGGATTGTCGCGGTCAATTATGCTGGGGAAAGGAGCTTGCCGTCTGGGGAGGTCATGCTGAACCCTAGATGGATGAAAATACCAGCCGGTGAGCCGCTCAATGTCAGGAAGGAACCTATCTTAAGGGAGGTGCCATGAGTGCAAAGGTAAAGCAGAAAGGGAAGGTGCGCAAGCCGGTCAAGGATGGACAGCATTCTTGCCGTGCATGCGGAGAATCGATCGCGGGGCATCTTGTTTGCGCCTTGTGCGATATCCTTACCCACACGACCGGGAATTATCCGTGTCGAACCTGTGGTGTGGATCATTCGGCATCCAAGGGCGTGGTGCGTATCGCTTGCGAATCTCGCGTGAAGAGTCTATAATAGACCTATTATCAACTACTTCTGAATTTTGTGGGCATTAAACTTCATTCAATTTGCCGATATATTCAGAGATTAATCGCTATTCTTCTCGGGTAACTGACCATATAGCCAAAGTTGTCGCCAAGGTTATCTTGGCGAAGTAGCAGAATGCAGCGATTCGATGAAGTTCAATGGGTTCTTAAGTTACGCATGACACGTAAGGAGGAAAAGCTATGTCAGAGCGAGATGATCGTGCAGTGATCTACGCAGGGAAGACAGGGTTGACTGCTCTAGGGCAGATCCTATCCACGTTTGATTCGGTGCTTGACGACGACGGTAAGATTGATGGCGGTGAATGGGTTCAAATCACGGTGATGGGCTCAACTATCGCCATGCAGATGTTGAACTTGTCGAGACGTCTAAAAGGTGCTGGGGTCGACCTCGGTGATGTGGCAAACGGAATTACCCAAATGGGTATGCAACTGAAACTGCCAGAACCGGGCAGCACCGACAATCCGTTTGGGATTTAAGGAGTAACAGCGATATGTCAACCAGGGAGGCGGGATACGTATCCTACAGGCAGTTGTTCGTGTATCTCGGTTCCTTGGTGACGATTTTATTTGGGGTTTTGTACGCTGCAATTATTCTGCATGGACACGCACCTATGCCCCACAACCATGACGGTGCCGCGACTCAGGAAGAGATGCGCCAAGTCCACCAAGATGTGCGAGAGATACGGCAATTTCTAATGGAGAAGATGACGAAGTCTTCTACGGATAGCGGTTCGCCATTTGGACCGAGGTGATGCATGATTTGGCACTTGATTTTATTGGTCTTTTCTGTCATCATGGCTACTGGGATAGCGCATAGCCAAGCGGTGCAAGTGCCTTATGCAGTGGAACTGAGCTGGGGAGCACCTGAGTCTTTGGCTGATGGCAAACCGATACCGTTCCCTCTGGGGTACAAGGTCTGGCGATCGACTGCGCCGTTTGTTTCGACAACCGACGACGGAGTGACGCTTGAGGCGACTATCAAGCCTGGTGGTTCCCCGGGGTGTATTGTTCGGTTGCATGCAAAGTATGGCGATGAATTTTGCGATGACCTTACTGGCTCGGACAAGACGTACTTTTATCGCATCACAGCATTTTACGAGCGTGACACAGTGCCGGTGCCTGATAGCGAGCCATCGAATATGATCGAGATCGACCCCGCCAATCCGTTGGGGATACCGACTGGAGTTGTGATGGAGTTTCGGATGAAGACAGTCATCATGGGTGAGCCCTAATGTTGAAAAAGTACATTGCTTTATTCTTCTTGTGTTTAGTTGTCACTGCCGGGGTAGCCTGGCTTCTTGTGATGGAATTTGTGTCACCTCGAAATACCATGGCACAGCCTTCTCTTCCGCCAATAGCTATCGAAGAAATCGATGGTAGCCCTAGTGTCCTGCCGATGATCAAGCTCCTGGTGACAAACGGTCAGCTCGTAAACGATGGCGGTGGGCAGGCAACGCTTACAGTAGGTACGGGAGTACCTGCGAGCGATAGTGTCGAGGTAAATGGCGCTGCGGTTGATACGACTGCCGATTTCACTGATGGGGTCATCGAATGGACGTTGACAGATGGCGGCGCAGGTGGCCCAGATGCGATTACTGCTGCACCTGCGACTGCAAGCATTACCGCTACACACTTAGCGGGGAATAGTGTTGGGAGTGAGGAATTCAACGCGACGGATTCGCGCGGAGATATTGAGTCAGTGGCCCGGTTGAATCAGCTTCAGGGGGCGGTTACCGATGCTCAAGTGCCAAACGATATCACCATCAATACGACATCAGCTCTGACTGGCACCACAGCCACGTTCACAGGAACGATCAGTGGCGAAGTGGGCGTGACCTTGGATACGGCGGCGACTGTCGATCTTTCCACTGCTGCAAACGCGAGAGGTGGGATGCGGATCAACGCCGACAGCGGCGTCATTGATTACACGCTACCACCTGCTGAGGCTGGATTAAATATTTGTTTCTATTCACAATTCGCATCTATAGTAACCGTTGACCCTGATGATACGGCAGACACGATTACCTTGGATGGCACAGCGCTTGCGGCGGGTAATGCGATCGATTCACCAGGCACAGCAGGGGATTTCATCTGTCTTCTCGCCATTGATGCGACTAATTGGCTTACGCTCGGTCGTAGCGGCACTTGGGTTGATGGAGGTGCGGACTAATGAGGCGTTTTATCTACAGCGTGATTCTGGGCTTTCTCGTCGTACCAGTAGTCGCTCTGGCTTGGACGACCGTTGTTCAGTTATGTGGTGGCACACCGCCAGGCGGAGAGGATCTTACTACTGGACTTATCTACCGATTTGAGTTTGAAAATAATGTCCTAGATACTTCTGGGAATGGCAGGGACGGGACATTTACGGGCACGCCCAATTATGCTGCGGAATTTACTGGTCTTGGCCAAGCATTAAACTTTAACTCGTCCTCGGAAGTTCTTACCGTAACTCAAGATTCTGGGTGGGATGAGGATATTGTATATAGCTTGGCGTCATTCATCAATGTAGACACTATTGGCACGACAAGCAGGTTGCTAGATAAATTTTCATCTGGCGCATCAGATTTAGGCTTTCGTTGGTTCCTTAACATCGGCGGCACTATCTTCCTGGACCAGGGTGAGTCAGTCGGTGGCGATTTTGCGAGATGGGTAACCACATCATCTGAAGTGTCTCCCGGGACAGATTATTGTTTAGTCGTTACCTATGACGGCACAAATGACGCGAACGATCCGGTATTCTATGTCAACGGGGTATCTGTTGCGATCACAGAAGACAGAGCGCCCAATAACATAACTGGCTCAACGGTTGATGGTAGCATCGGAAGTACCGCAGCCCAAGACCGCCCGCTAGATGGGCGCATTGATGAGGCTCGCTACTATAACCGGGTGCTAACGGCCGCACAGGTAAACGCATACTGTAATTTGGCGGGTCTTGGCACATGATTTTAAGCGCGCTGGCCGCGTTGTTAATATTCATCGGATCGGTCCAGCAGGCACAGGCCAATCTACTTAGCCACTCCTCCTTTGAGGTTCCTGGAAACAATCACTGGGGGGCGCGAGGCGTCGAATTCACCGAGTCTCACCTTTCAGAGGATGCCTATCACGGCCATCGCAGCCTGAAGTGGCCATTCACGACGCTCGCATCCCAGTCTCTTCTCAAGGACGCTCAAGGTC
>JBPCXA010000033.1:0-21641 GCA_051008975.1 Gammaproteobacteria bacterium | reverse complement strand
CAGTCCCAATAGGTTTGCAAATCCCAGTCGGTGACCGTCGCCAGAAATTTCTCCCACTCGTTGCGTTTGTAGTGGAAGAAAACGCGCTCCATTTCGCCGGGCAGCGCGCCGCCTTTAATCACGCCGTCCGCCGCCAGACGCTCCAACGCCTCGCCGAAAGTCAGCGGCAGTTTCGCCACTTTCTTGCCCTCGTCAATCGCCTCGTAAATGTTGCGCGATTCGGGCTCGCCGGGGTCCATCTTTTTGTCCAGTCCGTCTCCGAACGCCGCCAAAACCGCCGAAGACATTAAGTACGGATTGACCGCCGAATCCACCGCCCGATACTCAAAACGCCCCGGCGCCGAAACCCGCAAGCCGCAGGTGCGGTTTTGGAAGCCCCAGTCGGCGTACACCGGCGCCCAAAATCCGGTGTCCCACAGACGGCGGTAGGAATTCACCGTGGAACATCCGATGGCGGTCAGCGCCGGCAAATGCTCCACGACGCCGCCGATGCACCGCAGCCCGACCGGCCCCGGCTTGCGCGGATCTTTTTTGGCGTCCGGCATAAACAGGTTCTCGCCGCCCTTGCGATGCAAAAACGCGCCTTCCAAGCCGGGCAGTTCTATTTTCCGATGACCGCCGAGCGTTTGGGTGCTTTTGTCAAAATTGCCCAGCGGATTGACTTCGTCCTCGCCGCCCTTCCACAGCGACAAATTCTGGTGGCAGCCGGACGCCGAAACGCCCATAAACGGCTTCGGCATAAAACACGCGATGATGTCAAACTCGCGCGCCACCTGCGCGCAAATCTGGCGGTAGGTCGTCAGACGGTCGCAGGTGCGCAGCACTTCGTCAAACTCAAAATTGAGTTCCAATTGCCCCGGCGCGTCCTCGTGGTCGCCCTGCACCATATCCAGCCCCATCGCGCGGGCGTATTCAACCACCCGCAAAAACACCGGACGCAGCATTTCGAACTGGTCAATATGATAGCAGTTCGGCTTGGTGTAGCCGCCGTCCGGGAGGCTGTTCGCGCCCTTTTTCAGCCACATCATTTCCGGCTCCATTCCCGCCCGCAAATGCATTTTGTGCTTGTCTTCAAACGCCTGATGCGCCCGCCGCAAATTGCCGCGACAGTCCGAAGTCAGAAAGCCGCCGGGATCCTCCGTTTCCTCGCGGTTGCGGAAGCAGGTGCAAAATACGCGCGCGACCCGCTTGTCCCACGGCAGCCGCGCGAACGTCTCCGGGTCGGGAATGCCGACAAGTTCGGACGCCTCCGGCCCGTAGCCGATATAGTCGCCGTGGCGGTCGGTGTACAGATTCGCCGTCGCCCCGTAGACGAGTTGGAATCCCTTTTCGGCGGTGCGCTCCCAGTGGTCGGCGGGAATGCCTTTGCCGACAATCCGCCCGGTCACCGAAACGAACTGATAATAAATGTAGTCGACGCCGAGCGCGTTTATTTTGGCGCGCACCTGCTGGACGAGTTCCGCCCGTCCGGGACGCGCGACGTGTTGTTCCAATGGGGTCATATTACTCTCCTTCTTTCGCCTGTCGGCGGTCAAAAAATTCCTTCCCCTCTCCGGGGGCGGATGCAGTATAACGCATTTCGCCAAAATTTTTTTGCGAAATTTGTAAAATCGGCGTTATTTCGTGGTACAAATTGGCGCGAGGAGCGGAGACGATGGTTGCAAATGACGATTGATCTGGAAAAAACGGCGAAAAGCCGGGGCATCCGGTATTTTCTGATTAGTTTCACCGATTTGTTCGGCGTGGCGCGCGCCAAACTCGTGCCCGCCGCCGCCATCGGTCCGATGCAGCGCGACGGCGCGGGATTCGCCGGTTTCGCCGCGTGGCTGGACTTGTCGCCCGCCCATCCGGATATGCTCGCCGTGCCGGACGCCAATACGCTGATTCAGTTGCCGTGGCGCCCCGAAGTCGGCTGGCTGGCGGCGGATTTGCGGATGAACGGCGAAGAAATCGACGCCTCGCCGCGCGTGATGCTCAAAAATCAACTGCGGCGGGCGCGCGCCCAAAAATGGCGTCCGATGAGCGGCGTGGAATGCGAATTTTTTCTCGTCAACGCCGCGGGGGACGCCGTCGGCGACGAGCGCGATACGCAGCAAAAACCCTGCTACGACCAGACCGCGCTGATGCGCCGCTACGACATCATCCGCGAAATTTGCGACGCGATGCTGGCGCTCGGCTGGAATCCCTATCAAAACGATCACGAGGACGCCAACGGGCAGTTCGAGATGAATTGGGGCTACGCCGACGCGCTGACGACCGCCGACCGGCACGTGTTTTTCAAGTTCATGGTGAAATCGGTCGCCGAAAAACACGGCGCGCGCGCCACTTTTATGCCCAAGCCGTTCGTCAATCTGACCGGCAACGGCTGCCACTGCCATCTTTCGGTGTGGGACGAAAAGGGCGAAACCAATCTTTTCGCCGGCGACGACGAAAACGGACTGTCGCCGGCGGCGTATCAATTTTTGGGCGGCGTGCTGCACTCGGCGCCGGCGCTTTGCGGCTGGTTCAATCCGGCGGTCAATTCCTACAAGCGGCTCAACGCGCCGAATACGCTTTCCGGCGCGACCTGGGCGCCTTCGGCGGTCACCTACGGCGGCGACAACCGGACGCACATGGCGCGCATTCCGGCGGCGGGGCGGTTGGAATTCCGCCTGATGGACGGCGCGGCGAATCCCTATTTAATACAAGCGGGGCTACTCGCCGCCGGGCTGGACGGCGCCGCCAACGACCGCAAACCCGGCGCGAAACTGGACATTAATATGTACGAGGAGGCGCATTTGGCCGGGGACGCCCGGCGGCTGCCGCTCAATCTTTTGGACGCGCTGCGCGCGATGGAACAAAGCGAAGTTCTGCGCGACGCCTTCGGCGCGGATACGGTCGCGGGTTATGTTAAACTTAAAACCGGCGAATGGAACGAATACTGCTGTCATCTGACGGACTGGGAACGCGTCCGCACGCTGGACTGCTGAACGACGGACAAGGCGGCGGGGCGAAAACCCCCGCGCCCGTCCGCAAAAATATTTTTTTCGGGAGGCGAAAAAAATTGGATTTTTTTGGAAATTCCGTGTTATCATACGCTCACGGAATTATTCCGACAAGGGGAAAGCGGAAGACAAAATGAAAAAGAGGGTGGCGATTATCGGCGCAGGCCCCTGCGGGCTGGCTCAGTTGCGGGCGTTTCAGGCGGCGAAAGCCCGGGGCGACGAAGTCCCCGAAGCGGTTTGTTTCGAAAAACAGCCGGATTGGGGCGGATTATGGAACTACAGCTGGCGCACCGGGCTGGACGAGCACGGCGAGCCGGTCCACAACAGCATGTACCGCTATTTGTGGTCGAACGGGCCGAAGGAGTGTCTGGAATTCGCCGATTATACTTTTGCCGAGCATTTCGGCCGCCCGATTGCGTCTTATCCGCCGCGCGCGGTTTTGTACGACTATGTCGCGGGGCGGGCGGAAAAATCCGGCGTCAAAGACCAAATCCGCTTCAACACCGTCGTCCGGGATGTGCGTTTTTGCGAAAACGGCGAAAAATTTACCGTGGAAGTCCGCGACCTGAAAAACAACCGCACCGAAAGCGGCGAATACGACTATGTGGTGGTCGCTTCCGGGCATTTTTCCACGCCGAACGTCCCGCATTACGAAGGGTTTAATTCTTTCGGCGGGCGAATCCTGCATGCCCACGATTTTCGGGACGCGCTGGAATTTAAGGGAATGGATATTCTCGTCGTCGGCGGCAGTTATTCCGCCGAAGACATCGGCTCGCAATGTTATAAATACGGCGCGAAAACGATCACCAGCTGTTATCGGAGCAATCCGATGGGGTTCGACTGGCCGGACAACTGGGAGGAGAAGCCCGCGCTGCAAAAAATGCGGGGCGCCGCCGCCTGTTTCGCCGACGGCGGCGAAAAGGAGGTGCAGGCGGTCATTTTATGCACCGGCTATTTGCACCATTTTCCGTTTATGCCGGATTCGCTGCGCTTAAAAACCGGCAATGTGCTGTATCCGCCGAACCTCTACAAGGGCGTCGTGTGGGAAAACAACCCCCGCCTGTTTTATCTGGGGATGCAGGACCAGTGGTATACTTTCAATATGTTTGACGCGCAGGCGTGGTATGCCCGGGATGTGATGCTTGGACGCGTCCGTCCGCCCGCGCCCGCGCAAATGGCTTCGCACACGCGGGAATGGCGCGCGCGCGAACAATCCCTGGAATCGGCCAAGGAAATGATTAAATTCCAGGGCGATTACGTGCAAATGCTGGCCGATGAAACCGACTATCCGGACTTTGACGTGGAAGGCATGAACCGCACTTTCGTGAGCTGGAAAAACGACAAGGCGGAAAACATTATGGGCTTCCGCGACAAGTCGTATCCCTCCTTAATCACGGGGGAGGCGTCGCCGCCGCACCATACCGCGTGGCTGGAAGCGATGGACGATTCAATGGAATCGTATCTCGGGACAAAATGAGCGCGGCGAAGCGGACGCCCGTTCACACGCCGCGCACGTCCGGGCGGACGGCGCGCGGCGGATTCGCGAATCTGTAAAACAACAAGAGGAGAACGTTATGGAAGAGCAACTGACGGAACTTGCGGTAAAGGCGACGGTGACGAACACCATGTTCGCCGAGGTCTATTACTATCTGAGCATCCCGCTGATGATGATTATTCACGCGGGTTTTCTGGCGTACGAAATGGGGGCGACGCGGGTCAAGAATGTGCTGTCGTCGGGCATCAAAAACATTTTGGCGTTCGCCTTTGTCATCGCCACTTTTTATTTTTTCGGCTGGTGGATTTACTGGGCTTTTCCGACCGGTCTGACTTTGTCGCCCGGCGCGGCCGGCATTTCCGGGCTGGAATATGCGAATTCCATCGCGTGGGCGTGGGGGGAATCCGCCCAGTTTATGGGTCCGAACATCGCCGACTGGGCTTCCGGAGTATTTTGGGGCGCGTTTGCGCTGTTTGCGGCGACCACCGCATCCATTATGTCGGGCGCGCTGATTGAGCGCATTCAGACCGTCGGTTTCGCCGTTTTGGCGATTGTGCTGGGTTCTTTCGCCTGGGTGCTGGCGGCGGCGTGGGGCTGGCACGCCGACGGCTGGCTGGTAACGAAATGGGGGGTCCACGATTTCGGCGCCGCCGGACTCGTGCATGCGGTCGCCGGCTTTTTTGCGCTGGGCGTATTGATCAATCTGGGCCCGCGCATCGGCAAGTTTAACGGCGACGGCAGCGCCAACAATATTGTCGGGCATAATGTCCCGTTCACCATCACCGGCTTAATGCTGATTATTGTCGGATTTTTCGGCTTTCTGATGGCGTGCATTATCGTTCCCGGCGAATCATGGAGCTGGTTTGCCGACAAAGGCGCGACCATTTACGGCACTCCGATTACCTTGTCGGCGCTCGCGTTCAACATTGTCATCGCGGTTTCCGGCGGCATTATCGGCGCGTGGATCGTCACCAAAGACCCCTTTTGGATGATGTCCGGCGCGCTGGCGGGAATCATTTCCGTCGCCTCGGGGCTGGACATTTATTTTCCGTCGCTGACTTTCTTAATCGCGCTCAGCGCGGGCGTCATCTTAAAACCGTGCGCGTCCGTCCTTGAAAAAATGAAAATAGACGACGCCGTCGGCGCCGTCACCGTTCATGGCACCATCGGGCTTTACGGCGTCGTGCTGCTGGGCGTTTTCGCTTCCGGGTATCCGGCGCTGCAGGGAGACGCCGGCGTTCCGGTCATATCGCTGCACGGACAAATCATCGGCGCCGTCGTGTTTTTCTTAATCGGTTTTGTTCCCGGTTATGCCGTCTCATGGGTGCTGAAAAAGTTTGATTTGCTGCGCATTCCGGAAGATGTTGAAATCGCCGGGCTTGACCTCGTCAAGGTTCCCATCGGCGCGTATCCGGAAGGCATCCCCGTTTCCAAAGAACCCAACAACTAAGGAGGTACGCATCATGGGATTTCCGTTTGATCAGGCAACTTGGAGCGCCGTCGAAGGCGCAATGTTCGTCGGCGCCGGCGGCGCCGCTCCCGGCGTCTACACTTTTCTCGGCGTTGTCGCGTGCATTGTCATTTTGTTCGTCGGCAACAAATCGGAAAAAGAACGGTATAAAGTCCACGAAACCCGGAAAGACGGAGCCGGGGAAGCGGGCGAATGAACCCGGACATTTCCGCCCGGGCGGACTTCGTCATCGTCGGCGCGGGAATACACGGGCTTTCCACGGCGTGGCATTTGGCCGCCGCCGGGGAGGATGTGCTGGTGATCGACAAAACCGGAATCGGGGCGGGCGCCTCCGGCATCGCCTGCGGCGTCGTGCGCAACAATTATTTTCAGCCCGCGATGCGCGAATTAATGGCGCACAGCGTGGAAGTTTGGGAAAGCGATCCCGCCGCGTTCAGTTATCATCCGGTCGGCTATATGCAAGTCAGCCCCGAAACGATGCGGGCGGATGTCGCGCAAATTTACGCCGAACAAAAAGCCATCGGCTACGAATCCACGCTGGTGGAGGGCGCGGGCGAATGCGACGCGTATATGAAACGCCTGTTTTCGGACTGGCGCGCGCGCGGCGTCGCGTCGGTGCTGCACGAAAAACGCGGCGGCTTCGCGAACAACATGGCGTCCATGAAGGGTCTCGCCAAAAAAGCGGAGGCGGCGGGCGCGAAAATCGTCTGCGGCGCGACCGTCATCGGTTTCGAGAAAAACGGCGGCGCGGTGCGCGCGGTGCTGACCGACCGCGGAAAAGTGGAATGTGGACAGGTCGTCGTCGCCGCCGGACCGTGGGTGAAATCTTTGTGGGACATGCTGGAACTGCCGAAAACGGTCTCCGGCGGCGCGCCGATGTGGCGCTATTGGGCGCTGGAAGAGGGCGTGCTGGATGTGCCGCCCGATTTTTTGCGGCGCGAGGACGGCGGCGAACCGCCGGTCATCCACGTGGACAGCGCCGAGCCGCTGCACGACGAAACCGGCGCGCTGATTACGGACAAAATGTGGGGGATTTATTACAAGCCCGATTTTCATTTCGGCGGCGTACAGGGCGGCGCAGCGCCCCGCGAAGTACTTCGTCCGGCGGACGAAGTGGAGGTGGATCCGTACGGGCCGGCGTCTCCGGAGTTTGTCGTCGGCGAAGATTTCGCGCGGATGTGGTGCGCCGCGCTGTCGTTTTGCCACGGGCGTTTCAACGGCAAGGCGCGTTTGTTCCGCCGCGAGCCGTCGGGCGGTCTCGGATGTTTTACGCCGGACAGTTTTCCGGTGTTCGACCGTTTTTGCGGGAATGTCTATGTCATCGCCGATTCCAACCACGGCTACAAAATGCTGGGCGTCGGCAAACTGGCGGCGGCGGAACTGCGCGGCAAAAAAAGCGCGCTGCTGGAACCGTTCCGCTTCGCCCGCTACGCCGAAGGCAAAACCCACCCGACCAGCAACAGCCCGTTCCCGTGGAGTTGATTTGATTAAAGGGAGAAATTTTGTTTTTTACGCATTGTTTTGTATAATGTCCCTTAAATTCTCATGAAAAAGTTTGAAACTCCCGATACAACGAATGCGACCACTGGCGCGGGCTATCGTCGGGTTGTCTCGCGCGCGCCAGATCCCCAAGATCCTGCGTTTATGATATTAAATTTAGAGGGAGAATCCCCCTTGCGCGAGCGCCGTTTTATGCCCGTGTCAAAGCAAGATAAAGTCCGGCGCGTCAATGGTTGCCAATGGATCAAACTCCGTAAAATGGACGGGGAAATTCAGAGCAACCCGGCGTGGTCGTGCAAAAAATTCCTTTATGTCAACGGAAGAAAAATTCCGCTGGTCATAAAAGAAATTGAAACCGCCTCGGAAATGCGCGAATACCAGGCGCTCACCCGGTTTCATTACCGCGGCGGCAACGGCGTCGGGCGGCGCGTCCCGCTTATTGCAAAAATCGACCGCTGGAATCTGCCGGAAGTCGCGGGATTCGTGGAATTGTCGTCCAGCATGCTGGTGAACGTGGCGCGTCGAAAAATTCTGGACGCGCCCTTTCATGATTCCGATCTCAATATCCGCTGGAAACGGTGGGATTTGGACACGGCGAAAAAATACAACAATGTGCTGGTGCGCATTGCGCGGTGCGTCATCTATCCCGAACTTCGGGGTCTCGGGCTGGCGGTGAAATTGACGAACGCGGCAATTGAATACGCCCGCGAACGCTGGCACATCGGGGGAATGCGTCCGTGCTTTATAGAAATCATAGCCGAAATGCTCCGCTATTGGCCTTTCGTGGAAAAAAGCGGATTCGTCAAGGTCGGGGAGACGCAAGGGAATGACAAACGCGCGCCGGAGGTGATGGCGTATCTTTTGGGGCGCAAAGATAGCGCGCAAGGATACCCGAAAGGCGGCGGCGGCATTATGTCAATGCACCGCAAGCATGCCGAGAAGATCGCCGCAATCCGGACGGACAAGGAACAGTCGGTTGGCGGCATCATTAAATTGTTGTCCAAACCTCCCGAAAAGTTGAGCAGGAAAAACTGGCTGTTGCTGCACGACATATATCGGCGTAAAAAGCCGACTTACATGCTCGGATTGACGAAATCCGCGCGGGCCCATTTGCGCACGCAAACTCCGAACAGCCCGCCTTCCGCGAAGTCGCGTCCGCCTGCACAAGTGCCGGCGGCGTCTGTGCGCAGCATGAGCGTCACCGCCAGCGTCAAGCCGCGAAACTCCGAACGGTGCCGGAGAATTCAAGAGGCGTTTGGAATAGTCAGCGGTATTTTTGAGTCGAAAATCATCCATGATTTCTCCGCCGATTTTTACTCGGGGGAAATTTGCCTGATTACCGGCGCCAGCGGTGTTGGCAAATCTCTGTTTTTGGAAGGGATTCGCCGCGTCATAAAAAACAAAACCGGCGCGCGACTGCCCGTAGGCATCCGGGTGGATGGCAAAAACGAAATTTCCAAGGCGCGCGTGGCATGGTTGCAGGCCCCGCCGCGCAATCAATCTCCCATCGAACTTCTCGGTGGGCATCATTTGGATGATGCGATGCGAATTCTCGCGCGGGCGGGTTTGGCGGAGGCGCAGTTGTTTGTTCGTCCGGCGCGATCAATGAGCGTCGGGCAGTCCTATCGACTCGCCCTCGCCCTCGCTTTGGCGAAAAAGCCGGACATTGTCATAATTGACGAGTTTTGCGAACCGCTGGACGAATACACATCGGCGGCGGTATGCCGCAAAATCCGCGGCGCGGCGGCGGAAGGCGTCTGCTTCCTTGTCGCTACGGCGGATGCGCGCAAAGTGCAGGCGGAGCTGCGCCCGCGCCGAATTTTACTGTTGTCCGCAAACGGCGAACACAAATTTCGCCGCGGATTCGTATGAAACGACTCGGCAACAGAGTGCTGGGCAGGTCGCGGTTTTCCACGGCGATGACTGCCGCGCACATTTGTTTTGATTCCGAATCGCGCGCCGTTTTGGTCGGGCGCGAAGGCGGGAGCGGCGGCGGATATGTCGGCAGGGTCGCCGAAAATTGCAAAGGCAAAACTGTTTTTGACTCGCCGGTCTGGTTGAATACCGGTTTTCCGAACGTCATCGGAATATTCGGCATGCGCGGAACCGGCAAAAGTTTCAACCTCGGCGTCTTTGCGGAATGCCTCGCGGGCATGCCGCAAGTCAGCGCGGGCGACACACTCCTCCCCGCCATCGTCATTTTTGACGTCCAGAATCAATTCTGGACTTTGTCGCTTGCGCCGTCCGCCGAACACGACAAAAAACATTTGGATATGCTCGCGCGTTGGAAACTGTCTCCGGAAGCGGTTCCGAATATCCAATGCTGGACTCCGGCCGGCGCGGCGTCCCATGTTCTGAACGCGCGCGAATATAAAATCGCGCCCGAACAACTTGCCGAGTCCGACTGGCTCGCGCTTTTGGAACAAGAACGGTATTCTCCGTGCGGCCAGGCGTTGCTGTCATTGTTGCGCAACTGCAAAGACCGCAGCCCGTCGACTTTGTTGGCAATCGCGCGGACTGGCGGCGTTTTGTCCGATTTTCAATCTTCCACGATTGACGCGTTGCGTTGGCGTTTGGAATCGATCGTGAACGCAAAAATTATAGGGTCTCCCGGTATTGACGCGCGGTCGTTTCTCGCGCCGGGAAAGTTGTCGGTGGTGCTTTTGCGCGGACTGCCGGAAAGCATGCGCGCGTTGACGGCGGCGATTTTGACGCGGATTTTAAGCGCGCGCATGACCGATTTCCATCAGCAAGAAAAAATGGCGAAACGCGGCATCGGCAAAGGATCGGGAGAGAATTTACCCCGGCGTCTTTGGATTATGATGGACGAAGCCCATGTCATCGCGCCTCGCGAGGGACGGACGTCCGCCAACGAGCCAATGATTGACTATGTCAAACGCGGACGCGATTCGGGATTGTCGCTAATTTTCGCGACACAGCAGCCCTCGGCTGTGGACGACAAATTGATGAGTCAAGTTGACATGACGTTCACGCACGCGCTCGGCACCGAAGCCGACGTACAAGCGGCGGTCGCGCGCATGCCGACTTCCAAGCCGTCCGGTTATAAATGCGGCGGAGAATCGTTGAATACGCCGGGGGATTTAATTCGGTCGCTTAAACCCGGCGAGGCGGTTTTGGCGGACGCGGCCACCCAGCGGCCTTTTATCGTGATTATGCGTCCCCGCTTGTCGGTACACGGCGGCGATACGCCGGATTAATATGGATTGGGACGCTTGCGCGCGGGAGTTGGGGCGGGCGCTTTCGCGCTACAACGGACTCACCAATTCCGCCAAATTGGACTTAATCGCCGACATCACGGGCGACGAACTGTTTAATCAAAAACCGTTCGCATTCGCCCACAAAGTAAGGGAGTATTTTGAGGCGCAGCGAGTGGAAAAACGAAGCGCCGAGGTTCACATGCACCACGGCATCGCCTTTGGTCTGTTGTACCGCGCCTTGCCGGGCGCGTCGTTTCGGAGCGTTTCGCTGTCCAGCAAACTGGAGTCCACTTCGCACATCGCCCTTACTCCGCTGGGCCGGACATGTCGCGCCGCCGTCATGTCAAAGAACGAGGATTTCCGTAAATTTATTCTCACCTACGCCCTACTTACGGCGGACTTTGACATGTACGCGCTGTTGATTAAAATGGCGGACGAAAACGGCGCGCGCGCGCCGGACAAAGAGCTTTTTTATTCCAAGTACTACCACCTTTTGGAAAAACGCCGCGACTGGATGGTGAAATATTTCCCTTCCATCATTCAACGCCGCCAAATTCAGCGCCATATCCGCTGGATTGGGCGGCGGCTGGGCCATGGCAAAACGGGGAAAAAACGCGAGTTCGCCCTGGATAAAATTTTTCAATTTGACGGACAAACGCCGGCTCATCATTTGAATCAAAGAAAAAAATGGGCAAGAGAGTCCCTCGGGCATCTGGATGTTTCCGGGAATCTCACCGAGGCGGGAAGAGATTTGGCGGAGCAACTTCCGTCCGTGTCGTCCAGTCCGTTTTTTTGGCTTGGCCCGTCAGCGGGCTACGCCAAGGCGAGAATCATTTCCGTCGCCAAAATTCCCGTCGACCAGTGCGCCCCCGCTTGGCGGCTTTTGCGCCCTTCCCAAAAATTGGCGGACGAATCGCAAAAAGAGGCGATGATGGACAAGACCGCCGATTTTATGGAATCGGAATTCGGCAACATCCAACTGGGGCGGTTCCGGCAGTCGTCCTTGGACGTGGTGGCGCCGTACTTGTATTTTTTGGAGCGCCAATCGGGCGGCAAAGTGGACGAACATGATTTATTCCGGACGCTGCTGCAAAAGCACAAAGACAAATTTGCTTGCGCGCAGCAGCCGCATTTGTCCCAAAGTCATTTTCGGCTGCGGTAGGGTATAATTTCCGCCATGTCTGCAGCCGTTAAAATTTTGGACACTCGCCAGTTCCGCAAGATATTCGGCCGGTGCCTTTCCCGGAATCCCACCGAGTTGTGGATGGCCGCGCCTTATATTACCGGCATTCCAGGCTGGTCCACGGCTTTGTTATTTTCCGGTTATTTGCTGGCGCGCGACTGCAAATTGAACATTATCACGGGCAAGCCCAGGGATGGCGACCTAAAAACAGGCGTGCTTTCCAAAACGGAGGCTGATTTGATGGTCGCGCAAGGCGTCCGCTTGCTGATTCGCACCCAGCCGTTTTTGCACGCAAAAGTTTATCAATTTCACTTTCCGGAAGGAGACCGTGCGGCTTTTGTCGGTTCCGCCAATTTTAGTATGGGCGGATTTAAGACAAATGACGAAATTGTTGCTTTTTTCTCTCAAAAATGCGAAAATGACGGCATCGCCCGTCAGTTTGAACGGCTGTCGGGAAGCAGTACGGAATATCATCATTGGAGAACCTTGGAGGCAGCATGTCGGACACGGAACAATTCGGATTGAAATTCAATCCATTTCACCACTTGGTGAAAGACGAAAACGCCCCAATATGGGCGGGTATGCCTGAAACCAAAGCCCGGATTCAGGATGTGGTGCGGAGCGCCTTGCCCGAGGACATCGGGAGTAGCGAATTCGTGATTTTGGTGGGCGACTGGGGCAGCGGCAAAACGCATGCTTTGCGTCATTTTACGCATCTGATTCGCCAGAACAAAACGGGGTATTCGTTTTATGCCGGCAGAACTTTGCGCGGAGATAAAAACATCTTCGCCGAGTTGTTTCTCTCGCTCGTGGACGAATGTGGGGACACTTTCTTTTCCGAATTGCGCGAGAAGATTAAGGATTCATCTGCAAAAGCGGCAAAGGCGGAGTCCGCGTCCATTGAACTCCGCGCGCTTGCGGATACAATAGCGGAGTCCGCGTTTGATCCCATTGAAAAGCCGCTGATAAGCGCGCTTTTGCACCGGAACGCGAAAGTGTATCTCCGGCAGGAGGCAAAGACCGATGCTTCCGCCGCCACGCTGATGGCCGCGCTCGTCAAAATTATGACGACCGCCATAAAGGGGCAACCCGCTCCTTATCCGGCGGTGTATGTTTTTGTGGACGAGGTTGAGGAATTGCTGGAACAGAAACCCGCCATTTCCCTGTCTTTTTGGCGTTCGTGCCGCGAATTAATCAATCGGATTGACGGCCGGTTTGCCATGATTCTCGCCTTTTCAACCGAAACGGCAGTGCTTGACGCCGCTATTCCTCCCGCCTTGTTGGAGCGCAGAACGCGCCCGTACATTGCGGTGAACGACCTTGACATTGCCGGCGCAAAACAATTTGTCAAGGATTTCTTAAAGGAATCCCGCGTTCCCGGCTTCAACCCTCCTCATCCGTTTTATCCCTTCACGGAAGAAGCGGTTGATTTTATGCTGAACAGAGCGCAGACACTTCTTCCCCGCCAAATCATCATGACGATGGGAAGAGTGTTCAAACGCGGACGCGCCAAATTGGACGGACAAAAAGAGTTCTCCAAGGAAATCGCCGAAGAGGTGTTGAATGAAATGGGCGTCTGATAAATATCAGACATCCATCCAAATGACCGATTCGTTTTTTGTCGCGGCCGTTTGGCGGTATCCGGTGAAGGGATTGGGCGGCGAATCGCTGCCGGCGGCGGAGATTTCGCCGGGGCGCGGAATCGCCGGAGACCGGCGGTGGATGATGGCGACCGCCGACGTGTCCGCGCTACTTTGCGGACGCGAAAAATGGCGTCCGTGGAACTACGGCCCCACCCTCAAAAAAGATCCGCGCCTTTCCGACCTGCATTCGTCCTTGCAGAACGGCGCGCTGACAATTCGCGCGCGCGGCGGCGATTCGGTGTGCGGCGATCCCGAAGACGACGGCGCGCGGCGGCGCATTGAAAATTTTTTGCGCGATTTTTTCGCGGACGATTCCATCGCGCTCGCCGACTGCGATTCGCGTCCGGCGTGGGATTACGCGGATTCGCCGCTGACCGCGCTTTTTACGGCGGACGCGGCGGATCTTTCGCGGCGGATCGGCGCGCCGCTTTCGCCGGAAAGATTTCGCGCGAACATTGTCATAGACGGCGGCGAAGCATTGGACGAAATGAATCACATCGGCGACACATTGCATCTCGGCGAAGAGGCGGAGTTGACGGCGGTGGAGGGGGTGGCGCGCTGCGCGGCGACGCGGGTAAATCCGCATACCGGCGAGCGCGACATTAACATTCCCGAAATGCTTTCGCGGCATTATCGGCGGAACGAAATGGGAATTAAATGCGCGGTGCGGCGCGGCGGAACGGTCGCCGCCGGCGATCCGGCGGGTTGGCGATAAATGGGGGGGGGGTCTAAAAACCTTCTCGCGGATTCGCCAAGTCCGTATCTGCGGCAGCACGCGGACAATCCCGTCCATTGGCGTCCGTGGAACGCGGACGCGCTGGCGGCGGCGGCGAAAGAGGACAAGCCGGTGCTGCTGTCGATCGGCTATGCGGCGTGCCATTGGTGTCATGTGATGGCGCACGAATCGTTTGAAGACCGCGAAACCGCGGCGGTGATGAACGCGAATTTTATCAACATAAAAGTGGACCGCGAGGAGCGTCCGGATTTGGACCGCATCTATCAGGCGGCGCATTATCTTTTCGCGCGGCGCGGCGGCGGCTGGCCGCTGACGATGTTTTTGACGGCGGACGGCGCGCCGTTTTTCGGCGGCACATATTTTCCGAAACATGCCGGGCGCGGAATGCCTTCCTTCGTTTCGGTGCTGGAAAAAGTCGCGGAGGCGTGGCGCGAAAAACGCGGCGAGATTGACGCGCAAAACGCGCGGATATTGCCGCTGCTGCGTTCGCTGGATTCGCATCCCGATTCCGGCGGCGAAGAAATGACCGCGGAACCGGCGCGCGACGCGGCGCGCGCGTTCGGCGAAATGTTTTGTCCGACGCACGGCGGTTTTCGCGGCGCGCCGAAGTTTCCGCATCCGGCGGAAGTCGCGTTTTGCATGCGCGAAGGCGCGGCGGAAAACGACAAGGAACTTTTGTCGGCGGTACATCTTACGCTGCAAAAAATGGCGGCAAGCGGACTCGCCGATCATGCGGGCGGCGGATTTTTCCGCTATTGCGTTGACGAAAGTTGGACGATTCCGCATTTCGAGAAAATGTTGTACGACAACGGGCTTTTGCTGGCACTTTTCGCGGACGCCTTTCGCGTCTTTGATTCGCCGGAATTCGCGCGGGCGGCGGAGGGGATCGCGCGGTGGGCGACGGACGAAATGCGCGGCGAAGGCGGCGGTTTCCATTCTTCTCTGGACGCGGATTCGGAGGGCGGCGAAGGCGCGTTTTATGTCTGGCGCGATTCGGAAATACGATCGCTTTTGACGGACGCGGAGTTTGCCGCGGTGGAATCGCATTTCGGTCTGGCGGCGGGCGCGAATTTCGAGGGGCGGCATCATCTGGCGCGGCGGCAGACAATCGCGCAAACCGCGGCGGCGTTAACCGTCGCGCCCGAAGAATGCGAGCGGACGATCGCGGCGGCGCTGGCGAAATTGAAACGCGCGCGCGATTCGCGTCCGCGTCCGGCGACCGACGACAAAATTTTAACGGCGTGGAACGGACTGATGATTCGCGGGCTGGCGCGGGCGGGAAGAATCATGCGCCGCCCGCAATGGATCGCCGCGGCGCGGGACGCGCTGCATTTCGTCCGCCGCGAAACGGCCGGCGGCGGATTATGCGCGGCGTGGCGCGGCGGGCGGCGCGGACATCGGGCGTTTTTGGACGACTACGCATTTATGCTGGACGCCGCGTTGGAATTGTTGCGCGCGGAGTTTTGCGTTGACACTTTTATTTTCGCGCGTGATTTGGCGGCGCAAATGCGCGCGGAATTTGAAGACGCGGAACGCGGCGGTTTTTTCTTCACCGCGGCGGGCGGCGAGAAATTGATTCGCCGTCCGAAAACCGCGGACGACGACGCGATTCCCTCCGGCAACGGAATCGCCGCGCGCGCGCTTTTGGAATTGTCGCCGCTGTTCGGCGACGCGCGGACGGCGGACGCCGCCGAAAAAACATTGCGCGCGTTGTACGGCGCGATGCGGCAGCGCCCCGCCGGATGCGCGTCCCTGCTTTCGGCGTTGCGGATGTATTTGTCGCCGCCGCCGACGGTGCTGCTGTACGGCGACCCCGCCGAATGCGGACGGTGGAACGAAGAATTGCAGCGCGCGCATCCGGAGGTGTCGGTGTTTGTTTTGCCGGAAGATCTTTCGCGGCTGCCGGAGATACTGCAAAAACCGCGCCCCGAAACCGGCGCGCGCGGATATGTATGCGCCAAGTTTTCGTGCCTCCCCCCGGCGGATTCTTTGGACGCGCTGAAAACAATTCTGGATAAGGGCGAATCCGGAAACGCGTCCGGCGTCTGATACAAAGCGCAAAACAAAATTCCATTCCCGCCTTTGTTCTATTCTTGCCCCCCGTCCCATTCCCGCGAAAGCAGGAATCTCCGCCGCCGCATAGCGGCGGGTAATTGTAATTCTTGTAATTTACAATTTGCGCCTTCGGCGCGGAGATTCCTGCTTTCGCAGGAATGGGATTTTTGTGTACCATTCCCGCGAACGCGGAAATCTTTTTGTGCGGAAGCGCGAACGATTCGCCTTACGGCGAATGAGATTCCGGCTTTCGCCGGAATGGCGGCACTTTTAACCTCTTAATTAAAATACGCCATTCCGGCGAAAGCCGGAATCTTCGCGCCGTAGGCGCAAAAACGGTTTATCGCGGACGCGGAAAACGCGCGGACGCCGCCTCGCGCGCCCATCGCGCGCCGCCCGCCTCTTCCAGCAAAATCGCCTGCGCGGAAGTCAGCATCGCGGCGGCGTAAAAAAACATGAACGACGACGCCGTCAACAGCAGCGGACGCAGCATATCCGGATGAATGGACGGCGCGCCGAGTTTGACAATCGTCGCCGGCTGATGCAGCGTATTCCACCAGTCCACCGAAAAATGAATGATCGGAATGTTCGCCGCGCCGACCAGCAGCAGCAGCGCGCCGCTCCGCGCGGCGTCGCGGCGGCCATGCACCGAGGAGGACAGCGCGATATAGCCGAGATATAAAAATAAAAGTATCAACTCCGAAGTCAGGCGCGCGTCCCACACCCACCACGCGCCCCACATCGGACGCCCCCAAAACGCGCCCGAAACCAGCGTCATCAAAGTAAAGGACGCGCCGACCGGGGCGGACGCGCGCGCGCACGCCGCGGCGATTTTGCCGCGCCATATCAGGGTCGCCGCGCCCGCCGCCGCCATGCATACATATACGAACATGGACATCCACGCCGACGGCACATGCACAAAAATTACGCGGTATCCGTCCCCCTGCTGATAATCGGGCGGCGCGACGACCAGCCCGCCGTACAATCCCGCCGCCAGCAAGATCGCGCACGCCGCCCACAAAAACGGCGCGACCCGTCCGGCGAAACGGTAAAACCCCGGCGGCGACGCCAGCCGATACAGCGCGCGCATAATCACCGCCGCGCGACTCCGATTCGCAGCGCGCCCGCCGCCGCCGGCGGCAGTACCGTCGCCGACAGCGCGAACAACGCCGCCAAAAATAACAGCGGCGCGGTTTCGCCGCGCGCCGCCGCCGCCGCGAAAATGACCGCCGGCATGCACAGCGGCAGCGTAATCAGCGCGCCCAAAAATTGATTCGCGCGCGCGCCGACCAGCAGCGCCGCGGCGAACACCGACAATAAACTGAACACCCCCGCGCCCAGCGGCACGGTCCAAAACAGCGCGATGATTTCTTCGCCGCTCATCGCCAGCCACAATCCCAGCAGCGGCGCCGCCAAAATAAGCGGCGCGCCGAACGAAAGCCAGTGCGCCGCCGCCTTCGCCAGCGCAATCAATATCGCCGGACGACCCGAAAGCAGCATTTGCTCCAATGCGCCGTCCTCGTAGTCGGCGCGAAATAGCGAATCCTGCGTAAGCAAAGACGACAGCAGCGCCGCCGACCAAAACACGCCCGGCGCCGTCGCGCGCAAAGTTTCCGGCGACGGACCGGCGGCCAGCGGAAACACCGCCGCGGCGAGCACAAAAAACATCGGCGGCAGCAGCGCGGCGGACGGATTGCGCGCGAGCAGCGCGATGTCCCGGCGCAGCAAAATCCACGCGCACCGCATATTTTAATTCCGTCCGAGACGCAAAATTTGCGCGCCCGCGACGGCGTCCGGATGATGGGTCGCCGTCACCGCGACGCCGCCGGTGGACAAATGCGCGGCGACAATGTCGTCCAAAACGCGCCGCCCGTCGGCGTCCAGTCCGGCGCGCGGTTCGTCCAAAAACCACAGCGCGGCGCGATGCAGCAACAGCCGCGCCAGCGCCGCGCGGCGTTTTTGTCCGGCGGAAAGATGGCGGCAGAGCGCGCGGACGCCGGAAAGTCCGGTTTTTTCCAGCGCGCGTTCCGGCGAAAACAGCGGCGCGCCGCAGCGGAAGGCGGCGACGACGCGCAAATTTTCCAGCGGCGTCATATCCTCCTTGATTCCGTTTTTATGCCCCACATAAATCAGGTCGGAAAAATAATCCTCGGCGGCGTCGCGGATATTCTGCCGCCGCCACGACACTTCGCCGCGGTCGGGCGCGGCGAGTCCGCAAAGCACCGCCAGCAGCGAACTTTTGCCGGCGCCGTTCGCGCCGGTGATCTGCAGCATCCCGCCCGGACGCAGGACGAACGAAAGATTCGTCCACAACCGTTCCAATGACAAATGTTTCGCCTCCAACAGAGGCGCGCCGCCGTCCCCCATAATTCGGAAATTATACCACGCGAAACGCGTCTTAAACCCGCCTTAAAAATGAACAAAAAATTCCATTCCTACTTTTGTCCCATTCCTGCGAAGGCAGGAATCTCCGCGCCGAAGGCGCAAATTGTAAAGAGACACAATTACCCGCCGCTTTGCGGCGGCGGAGATTCCTGCCTTCGCAGGAATGGGACGGAAAAAGGGACCGAGATTTTTTGTTCACTTTTCGTCCTCGTACGGATTCGCAAAAATATCTTTTATAATGCGGTTCGCGTCCGGGGATTTTTGCGGGCGGCGGCGGGGCGGAATTGTCCGTCCCTTGACGGGAATTTATTTTTGAGGAAGGCGCGTTATGAAAAATCAGGCGAGGGTGGTGGTGATCGGCGGCGGCGTGGTCGGGGCGGCCACTTTGTATCATCTGGCGAAAAAAGGCGGGGAATGGGCGAACTCCGTGCTGCTGGAACGGCACGAGCTGACTTCCGGCTCCACCTGGCACGCGGCGGGGCTGCTGCCGCTTTTTAATATGTCGTATTCGGTCGGGCAGGTGCATAAATACTCCGTCCGCCTGTATTCCGAATTGGAAAAGGAGACCGGTATGGACACCGGGCTGCGGCGGGTCGGCAACATCCGTCTGGCGGCGACCGAAGACCGGATGGACGAATATCGGCAGTATGCGGCGGTGGCGGCGACTCTCGGCGTAAATGTGGAGTTTTTGACGCCCGCGCAAGTGAAGGAAATCTGGCCGCTGTGCGAGACGGACGGAATGATCGGCGCGATCCGGCATCCCGAAGACGGCTATATTCAGCCGAGCGATCTGACTCACGCGTTCGCGAAAGGCGCGCGCGCGGGCGGGGCGGAAATTTATCAAAAAACGACCGTGACCGGCATCCGGCGGCGCGGCGACGAATGGATTGTGGAAACCGACAAGGGCGAAATCGTCTGCGAGCATGTCATCTCCGCGACCGGCAACTTCGCGCGGCAGACCGGCAGAATGGTCGGGCTGGATTTTCCGATTATTCCGGTGCAGCATCAATATATCGTCACCGACGAAATTCCCGAACTGGCGGAGCGGCGCAAAAACGGCGCGCCCGAAATGGGCGTGTTGCGCGAATCGGACGGCTCGTGGTATATGCGCGAGGAACGCGGCGGGCTGATTCTCGGTCCCTACGAAAAGGGCGCGCCGGCGTGCTATGTCGACGGCCCCGCCCCGGACGCGGAGCGCGAATTGTTTCCGGAGGACATTGAACGTCTGGAACCGCACATAGAATCGGCGATTCGCCGCGTCCCGTGTTTCGGAAAAGTGGGAATCAAGCAGGTGTATAACGGCGCGATTTGCTACACCCCGGACGGCAGTCCGGCGGTCGGTCCGGCGTGGGACATTCCGAATTTTTGGATCAACGAGGGTCACAGTTTCGGCATCACCGCCGCCGGCGGGGCGGGCTGGCAATTGGCGGAATGGATCGTCGAGGGCGAGCCGACGATTGACATGCTGGGCATAGACCCGCGCCGTTTCGGCGATTATGCGACGCGCGCGTATCTCGTCCGCAAAAACGAGGAGGCGTATCGCAATGTATTTACGATTCATTATCCGGACGAGGAGCGCGAAGACGCGCGCCCGCTGCGGACGCCGCCGTGTTATGACCGTCTGAAAAATTTGGGCGCGGTGTTCGGGCAGAAATTCGGCTGGGAGCGCGCGAACTGGTTCGCGCCGAAAGGAGTGGCGGCGAAGGACGACTGGTCGTTCCGTCGTTCGGCGTGGTTCGAACATTCCAAAAACGAGGCGCTGCACGTATCGCAAAAAGCCGGACTTTTGGATATGACGGCGTTCGCCAAGTGCCGCATTTCCGGCGGCGGCGCGCGCGCGTTTTTGGACTATCTGGTCGCCAACAAACTGCCGCAAAAGGACGGGCGCATCGCGCTGTGTCATTCGCTGAATTCGCGCGGCGGCGTGCATTCCGAATTTACGATTTATCGGGAGAGCGAGGATTCGTATTATCTCGTGTCGGCGGGGGCGTGGCAGCGTCTGGATCATGATTGGATTCGCCGCGTATTCCGAAAACTCGGACTGAAAAACGACGGCGCGGTGCGGTTCGAGAATCTCACGAACCAGCGCGGCGTTCTGGTGCTGGCGGGGCCGAAATCGCGCGAGATTATGCGGGCGGTTTCGCCGCGCGAGGATTTTTCGGACGCCGCCTTTCCGTGGCTGTCTGGGCGGAATGTGGATGTCGGACTCGCCCCGGCGCTGGCGGTGCGCGTGAATTTTGTCGGCGAGTTGGGCTGGGAATTGCATCATCCGCTGGAATATCAAAATCACATTTTTGACGCCCTTATGGAGGCGGGCGCGGCGCACGAAATCAAGCCGTTCGGCATCCGCGCGATGGATATGCTGCGCGTGGAAAAATCCTACAAACTGATCGGGCAGGAGCTTTCCATTGAATACGCGGCGTTGGAATCCGGACTGCATCGTTTCGTCCGTTTGGACAAGGGCGATTTTATGGGGCGCGACGGACTTTTGCGGTGGCGCGAAAAGGGTTTCGCGTGGCAGGGCGCGACTTTGGAAATCGGCGACATAACGGACGCCGATCCGCTCGGCAACAACGCGATTTTTGACGGCGACAAAATGGTCGGGCGCGCGACTTCCGGCAACTTCGGTCCGCGCCTCGGCAAATCTTTGGCGTTGGCGATGATTCCGCCGCCGCTGGCGAAACCCGGCACCGAATTGCGGATTGACGTGCTGGGCGAAAAACATCCGGCGGTCGTCGTGGAGGAAAGCCCCTACGATCCGCAAAACAAAATTTTGCGGGGATAGAGCGATGCCGATTTACGAATATCGGTGCAAACAATGCGGGCATCAGGATTCGGACATGGATTCCATCTCCGCGCCGCGCGTAAAAAAATGCCCGCAATGCGGACGGCGTTCGTTCGCGCGGCTGATTTCCGCCTCCGCGTTTCATTTGAAGGGCGGCGGCTGGTATGCGACCGACTTCAAAAACAA
>JBPCXA010000032.1:0-9876 GCA_051008975.1 Gammaproteobacteria bacterium | reverse complement strand
GCCAGACGACGTCGTTTTGCATCCAAAAGCCGATGTCCTGCATCAGGCGCGACAGCCGCCCGATATTGTGATAGGTGCCGATGACCCAGATCGCGCCGTCGTCCGCCAGTACGCGGCGGCACTCGCGCAGCCACGATTCGCAGAACGAATCGTATTCCGCGAAGGACGCAAACTTGTCCCACGAATCGGAGACGCCGTCCACGCGCGTCATATTCGGGCGGTACAATTCTTTTTTTAATTGCAAATTGTAGGGCGGATCGGCGAAGATTAAATTCGCCGATTTTTCGGGCAATTGTTTCAACAGCGAAACGCAGTCGCCGCAAAGTACGCGCCAGCCGTCGCCGCCCTTGCGGACGCGCGGCGAAAGTTCGTCCGCCGCCGCGAACAATTCGGAACGCCGGAAAATTTCGTTTTTGGCGGAAGGCGGATTCGTCATTGCGCGCCCGCCCACAGACGCCAGAATAAAATCAGCGCGACCGCGAACAACATCATAAAGGCGTAGTGATAAATCGCGCCGCTTTGCAGACGGCGGATCGCCCGCGACGCCGCCGCCACGGCGTACGCCGCGCCGTTGACGAAAAATCCGTCTATCAGTCCGGCGTCCGCCCGCCGCCACAGCACGCCGCCGAGTTTGCGCGCCCCCCCCGCGAAACACCATTCGTTGAAGGCGTCCAGTCCGTATTTCGCCCGCAGCGCGTCATAGATGAAATTGCCGGCGAACGCCTCCGTGCGATGCGGCCAGCCGCGATACAGCCAGCACGCCGCGATAATTCCGGCGGCGCCCGCCCAAAACGCCGGATTTGCCGCGGTGTGCGACAACATCGCCAGCGCGGAACCGTCCGTCTGTTCGCGCACCGCCGCGACCGTGTCGCGTTCCGGCGAGACAAAAATCGCGTCCGCGAAAAACTCTCCGAACAACATCGGTTCCAGCAATACTCCGCCCGCGACGACGGAGGGAATCGCCAGCAACAGCAGCGGCGCGACCACCACCGGCGGCGATTCGCGCAAATGTTCCACGGTATGCGCGTCCATCCGCGGCGCGCCGTGAAATACCAAAACCAGCAGGCGGAAGGAATACAACGCGGTGACGAACGCCGCCGCGATCAACGCCCAATGCGCCAACGCCGCGCCGGGCAGGGCGGACGCGCCCGTCGCCGCGATAATCGCATCCTTGGAAAAGAATCCGGAAAACGGCGGCATCCCCGCCAACGCCAGCGAACCGGCGACCGCCGTCCAATACGTCACCGGCATATAACGGCGCAGCCCGCCCATTTTGCGCATATCCTGTTCGTGATGCATCGCAATTATCACCGACCCCGCCCCCAAAAACAACAGCGCCTTAAAAAACGCGTGCGTAAACAAATGAAACACCGCCGCCGAATACGCCGAAACGCCCAGCGCCGCGGTCATATAGCCGAGCTGCGACAGGGTGGAATAGGCGACGACGCGCTTGATGTCGTTTTGCACCAGCCCCAGCAGCCCCATAAAAAAGGCGGTAATGACGCCGATCCACAGCACCGCCGTCAACGCCGTCTCCGACAATTCAAACAGCGGCGACATCCGCGCCACCATAAAAATCCCCGCGGTGACCATCGTCGCGGCGTGAATCAGAGCCGAAATGGGCGTCGGCCCCTCCATTGAATCGGGCAGCCAGACATGCAGCGGAAACTGCGCCGACTTCCCCATCGCGCCGACAAACAACAGCAGACATATCGCCGTCGCGGCGTCCCAGCCGGGCGGCAGCGCGGCGACCGTCACTGTCCGCAATTCGTCCGCGCGCGAAAACACCGCGGCGTAGTCCAAAGTACCGAACACGGTCAATACCAGACCGATGCCCAATAAAAACCCGAGGTCGCCGACGCGGTTGACCAAAAACGCTTTTAGATTCGCATACACCGCCGATTGCCGCTTGAACCAGAATCCGATGAGCAGATACGACACCAGCCCCACCGCCTCCCAGCCGAAAAATAACTGCATAAAATTGTTCGCCGTCACCAGCATCAGCATCGCAAAAGTAAACAGCGAAATATACGAGAAAAAACGGCGGTAGCCGGGATCTCCCGCCATGTAGCCGATCGTATAAATATGCACCATCAGCGACACGAATGTCACAACCAGCATCATCAGCGCCGTCAAATTGTCCGCCAGAAATCCGACCGCGACGGTCGCGCCGCCGAAACGCGCCCAGACATACCAGTCAAAATTAATTACCGCCCCTTCCCAGATAACTTCGCGCGCCACAAGAACCGACGCGACGAACGACCAGCCGACGGCGAGAATCGCCGCCCAATGCGCCCCCCGGTCGCCGACGAAACGCCCGCCCAGCCCGGCGACCAGCGCGCCCAAAAGCGGCGCCAGCGGCGCGGAGACGAGCAGCGCGTTCATCGCCGCAGCCGCTTCCAGTCGTCTATGTTAATCGTCCGCCGGCTGCGGAACGCGACGATGAGAATGGCGAGACCGATCGCCGATTCGGCCGCCGCCACGGTCAGAACGAATATCGCGAAAATCTGCCCGTGAATGTCGCCGAGATAGCGCCCGAAGGCGATGAAATTCAAATTCACCGCCAGCAGCATCAGTTCCACCGACATCAAAATAATCAGAATATTCTTGCGGTTGAGAAACACCCCGGCGACGCCGACGACGAACAGCATCGCGGCGAGAATCAAATAATGCGGCAGGGCGGGGCCGGGCATGCGCGGTCAGGCGAAAATCGTGCCGCCGCCGTAATAAAAAATATGCACCAGCAACGATCCCATGAACCCCGCCACCGAACCGGTCATAAAGACGATCACCGCCGCGCGCGCCAGCGGACGAAAATCGGCGGCGGCGAAAAACTGCAGCGTCGGAACGACGATCCACGACGCGGCCGCCATTCCGAAACATCCGCGCGCCAGCAGCAGCGACAGCACGGTAAATCCCTGCGGCTGCGCGTTGCCGAAAAATATGGACATAATCGGCGCATCCAGCGTTTCGCCGCTGCCGATGACGTGCGCGTCGTTCAGATAGGGGGCCAGCGCCCACACCAAAACGCCGAATATGACGACCGCGACGCCGGCCAGTACGCGAAAAATAAACTCTACGGAACTCATGTTTTGTCCTCCTCTGTCGTGGAAATTGTTTCCGCCTCCGCGGCGGCGGCGGGAAAGTACGCCATCCGCACCCGTCCGGCGGGGGACGCCCGCGTCTGCATTTCCGCGTCCGCGCGGCGCACATTTTCGCGCCGCCGCAAAGTCAGCGCGATCGCGGCGACAATGGCAACCAGCAGCAGCGTCGCCGCCAGTTCCAGGGGGTAGGCGTATTCGGTATACAACAGCGCCGCCAAGGCGCGCACATTTTCTTCGGGCGGCGGCGGCAGTGGATAGCGCGCGGCGTCAAAAAACGGCTCGGAATGCAGCACGAAAAATATCTCGCCGACGACCAGCGCGACGGCGGCGGCGGCGAGCGGCAGATACCGCCAAAATCCCTCGCGCAGCACGTCCAAATTAATGTCCAGCATCATCACCACGAATAAAAACAGCACCATCACCGCGCCGACATACACCAGCACAATCAGCAGCGCGAGAAACTCCGCTTCCAGCAGCATCCACACGCCCGCCGAAGACAAAAACGCCAGCGCCAAAAACAGCGCCGAATGCACCGGATTGCGCGACAGCACGACGCCGAGCGCCGCCGTCAGCAGGACGCCGGAAAACACGCCGAATACGATTGTCGCAAAATCCGCCATTTGCATAGTATACCACTATTTCGGCGAATAGTTCCCCGCCGCCCGCCTCATATTTTCGCCCTCTTCCCCGTTGCCGCCTTCCCTCCGCCGAACGCGAAAATCGGCTATAATCCCGCCGATGACCGCCGCCCGTCCCCGCGTACCATTCCCGCGCCACCCGTCCCATTCCCGCACCCGTCCCATTCCTGCGAAGGCAGGAATCTACGCCGCCGCAAAGCGGCGGGAAATTGCCGCCTTTTTACAATTTCCGCCTTCGGCGTAGAGATTCCTGCCTTCGCAGGAATGGAATTGGAGGGCGGAATGGAATTCTCTTTTTCGGGCGGAATATCTGTATAATAGCGGAATTATTTTACTGCCCGAAAAGGAGCAACCATGAACAAAACGACAATTCTTCTGACAATCGCCGCCGCCGCCGCAGTTTTGGCGGGGTGCGGGCCGACTATCGGGGATGTTCTCTACGTTAAAGATGAATATGCTCGGGGTTGCGATGAAGGCAACGAGTATGGTTGCGAAATCGTGGAATTGCGGAGTCAGTCAATGACTGACAAGATTGCGACTGCGCAACAAGAAGGAACTCTCAATTCTCTATTAGCCGATTCCGGCGGCGGAGATGGAGGGCCGGAACATTTGAATTACCTGAAATCCGGATGGACGGGAATTTTTCGCACTCTTGAAGGCGGTTTGGAGCTTGAGATCCAATTTCGCCGTCGGCAAATAGAGACATATCAGGAATCTTGCGATGAAGGCGATTTCTCCGCCTGCAAGAGTGTGAAAGGTGCGAAACATCGGCAGGGTTTATTAGAGTGGCGCGAGGAGCGGAAAGAGCGGCGCGAGCAGCAGAAAGAGTGGTGGGCGTCCCTGACACCGTGGCAAAAGGTTTATCACAAGTGCAGGAAGGCATTCCGCGACGCGGAATCTTTCACGCCGAATCTCGATCATGAACTGTGTGCAGATACCGCAGACGCCGAAGTTGGAGATCGGTGATGGGGAAAGCAACGCACGAAGCCGGGGTTCGCCTTGTTTGCGATGAATTGTCGCGGCGGGGGTTTGCCATCAATCGCTACCCGGAAAATGGCGATTTCACTGTTGCCGGAAAGACGGTGAAGGTTACCGCCTGTCAAGACAACGGCGGCGGAAACTGTTGGTCTATTGACGAGGACGAAAGCGAGGCGAGGAAGGTCGCCAACGGGGAGGGCGACAACGAAGTTCATTTTCGCGTTTTTGTCAAACTTGACGGCGACCGCAAAATCGTCCAATCGTTTGTCTGGGACCGCGACAGCGATCAGGATTTGATTGACAAACACGGAAAGAAGTACGGTTTTTATCCGTACCGGCAAAAAGCCCTTCTCAAATGGCAAAAGCGAAAAGGCAAAGCCGGATGGGAGTGGGTAAAGAAAGCGTTAACACGCTAAAAAAGGGCGGCGGAGATGTCGCCCTTTTTTGTGGCGAAATTGGCGGAATTCCGCGTCCATTCGGCATTTGGCGGCATTTGCGGGAGATTGGACGTCCGAAATTCGTTATTAATTTCCGCCCCGCAACGATTGTCTGCACACAAATTAATGCTCGCCGCGCACAAATTATGAGCAATTCGGGGGCGAAAAACGGCGGAGATTTCTGCTTTCGCAGGAATGGAATGTTCTGGCGCGCCCCGTCAGCGCCATTCCATCGTATATTCCACGCCGGTTTCGCCGTTTTCGGCGCGAAACTCCGCCGCCACCGCCACGCCCGGCACCGCCGCCAGCGTATCGCCGGCGAACAGCAGCGGCAGTCGCCGTCGCAGCCACGGCGCCATTTCCGCCGCACGCAGCAGGTCGGAAACCGCGCGCGCCCGCCCGGAAATATACAGACGTTCGCCGCCCCGCCGCAGACGCGCGACAAGTCCGCCGGCGATTTTTCGCCCGCAAAGTCCGCCGTCGGGGACGCGCCGCGACACCAGCGCGCCGCCGATTTGCGGCATTTCCAAACGCCCGCGCCGCGGATCGACAATTTGCCGGAAAGATTCGGGCGGCGGCGGCAGCGTATCGGCGTACAAACGCCCGCGCCAGACGCGCAAAGTCCGCCCGGCGAAAGGCAGCGACAACTCGCCGCGACAGGCGAGAATTTGCCGCGCCGCTTCGGCGAGTCCGCGTTCGCCGAAGCGCGCGCCGTCCCCGGACAGCCGGATATGCAGCCAGTTGCGCAGACGCGCGGCGCCTTTTTCTTGGAAATACGCCAGTTCCCGTCCGCCGTCTTCGCCGCCGCCCGCGCGGCGGTCGTCCTCGTCGGCGAGTTCGCCCAGCAACGCCGCCGCGTCGCCGAAACGGCATGCGGCGGCGGACAAAGTCCGTCCGCTGTCGGGAAAATACTCGCGCAACACCGGCATCGCGCGGTGGCGCAAAAAGTTGCGGCGGCGCGCGACATTGCGGTTATCCTCGTCCTCCACCCACCGCAGACGGCGGCGGCGGGCGTAGTCGGCGATTTCGGCGCGCGGAATTTCCAGCCACGGCCGCAAAAGCGTCCTCTCCGCCGCGCCGGGCAGCGGCGCGCAGGCGCGCATCGCGCCCATTCCGTACGCACCGGTGCCGCGCAGCATCCGAAACAGCACCGTCTCCGCCTGATCGTCGGCGTGGTGGGCGACGACAATCGCCGCCGCCGGAAGATCGGCGAACGCCCGCATTCGTTCCCGCCGCGCGCGTTGTTCGGTCATTCCGCCCGCCGCGATTTCGCCGTCAACGCGGCGGACGAAAATCCGTACGCCGTACGCCGCGCACAATTCGCGGCAGAAACGTTCCCAAATATCGGCGCGCGGACTGACGCCGTGGTTGACATGACACGCCAAAATCGGGCGGCGATCCGCCAGCGGCGAAATCGCGTCCAGCAAGGACACCGAATCCATCCCGCCGGAAAGCCCGACGACGAGCGGCGCGCCGGGGGGCGTCCGCGATTCCGCCAGCGCGCGCGCGGCGGCGGTGAGTTTGTGTTCGCGCGGCGGCGGATTCGCCATATTCGCGGCGGCGGATTTTAGGTCCGCGCTTCGGTAAATTTTCCGTATCCGCGCCAGCGTTCGCGGCGTTCCCGCAAAAGCGCGTCCGGTTCCAGGGAATCCAGATGCGAAAGCGCCTTTTCCATCGCCGCGCCGACAAACGACATCGCGCCATCCGGATTGCGGTGCGCGCCGCCGGGCGGTTCCTCAATAATTTCGTCAATTAAACGTAATTTTTTGAGACGTTTCGCGGTGAGACCGAGAATAGCGGCGGCGTCCGCCATTTTTTGCGAATCCTTCCACAAAATGGAGGCGCATCCTTCGGGCGAAATGACCGAATATACCGCGTGGCGGAGCATCCCGACATAATCTCCGACCGCCAAAGCCAGCGCCCCGCCTGATCCGCCCTCGCCGATGACCACCGCGACAATCGGCGTCCGCAAATCGGCGGCGCGCCGCAAACACGCGCCGATGGCGGCGGACTGCCCGCGTTCTTCGGCGCCGACGCCCGGATAGGCGCCCGGCGTATCCACGAAAGTGAGCAGCGGCAGACGGAACTTTTCCGCCAGATCCATCATCCGCAGCGCCTTGCGGTAGCCCTCGGGGCCGGCCATTCCGAAGTTGCGTTTAATCCGCTCGCCGGTGCTGTTTCCTTTTTGCTGTCCGACGACGGCGACCGAACGCCCGCGAAATTCGGCGACGCCGGCGACAATCGCGCGGTCGTCGGCATAGAGGCGGTCGCCGCGCAACTCCACGAAATCGCCGCACAGCGCGCGGATATAGTCCTCCGCCTGCGGGCGCGCGGGATGGCGCGCGACGAGACAGGTCTGCCAGTCGCCGAGTCCTTCATACAATTTTTTGACGGCGGCGTCGCGTTTTTTTTCCAACGCGCGCAGTCGTTTCAGCGCGTTTTTTTCGTCCGCATCCTCGTCGGAGCGCAGCCCGGCGATTTCCTCCTCCAACGGCGCAATCTCGCCCTCAAACTCCAAAAGTTGCATATACGGATTATACCAGATCCGCGCCGAAAGGCGCGAAATTTCCCGCCGCTTTGCGGCGGCGTGGAAGGAATGAGATTCCGGTCCCCACGTTCGCGAGGATAAACTTTCGCCGGAATGGCGGTGTTTTTTATATTTTCGGATACCGCCAGATTTGGTATTGTCCGCAAAGACAAAAAGAACCCGCCATTCCGGCGAAAGCCGGAATCTCTTTAATCCCATTCCTGCGAAGGCAGGAATCTCATCGCCGAAGGCGCAAACTGTCGCCGAAGGCGTACAAACGTACAATTTCCCGCCGCTTTGCGGCGGCGGAGATTCCTGCCTTCGCAGGAATGGGACGGGGGGAGAGGCGGAATTCGGCGGCGGACGGCGGAATTGCGGCGGCGGAGCGGAAAAATCCGCGCCGTGCCGCAAATTCGGACAAAAAAACCACAGCGGATGCGCACTTTTGCGAATTATTTGCACTTTTTTTGCATCGGGGCGAAAAAAAACGGTACCGCCGGGCGATTCCGTGCTATAATTCCGAAAGCGTCCGAGGAGGCGCGATTTTGTCCATACGGGGAGAATTATGATGAAAAAGATCAATTTGTTGTTTCGGACGGCGTTTAAGGCGGTTGTACGCGCGTTGAACAACGTTTTCGTACCTACTCTCAATTTTAAGGGGGGGGGGGGGGCAGAATAAAAATACGCCGTTTTGGGCGGCGATTTTTAGCGGCATTTTTGCCGTTTTGTTCGCGGTGGAAAACGCCGCCGCTTGGGGCGCCGTTATTAGAGACAGCGACGACACTCCTTATACTTCCACTAATTACCCTACGGAGGAACTGGCGACGATGGCGGTGCGTCAGGCGTGCATTGACGGCGGCGAGAGCGAAAGTTATTGCGATTCTGCCACCTATACCACGGTCTTTATGGATCAAGTATATTTTGGTTCTGGATCCGGATCCTTCAATGGAGTAAGCGTTAATGTGAGCGATGCAGCCGAGGCGGCTGTGAGAAATTGCAGGATGGATTTCGGCAACCCCGAGGCGACATGCAGATTCCTCATTCCATCCAGTTCGGCAGGAACGGATTTTATCTGCGGAGACGGTTCGCAACATCCGACTACGGATAACGACTGCACCCGGGAAGCCCCGACCTGCACGGGCGACCAGACGCATGACATTCCCAACAACGCCTGTGCGCCGGCGAATAACGCCGGATGCCTTGCCGAAGACGCAACACTGCCGATTTTTGATAATGGAATGTGTCGTGCGGTTGCGGCGGCGGATTGCACGGGTGCGACTCCGTTTTTTGACGAGGGTGCATGCGTTGATACTTGCCCCGAAGAACGTCGCGATACGGCGGCGGACGGTATAACTTGTCAAGCGGCGGCAGTGACGCCCGACCCGACTCCGCCCGCCCCCAACCCAGACCCGAATCCGCCCGCCAATAACAGCGGCGGCGGCGGCATCGCCGAGCGTGATGACGGAGCGGAAATGGCGGCGTATATCGGCGGCGGAATGCTTGCGGTCGGACTCGCTTCTTACTTTTTGTGGGACGGAAATCTGCTGGCGTTTTCGTTTTCGCCCGATTACGGATATTCGCTGACCGAAAGCGGCTACGCGTACAACATCGGCGGGCGGCTGGATTTTCGTCAAGAAAATTTTCATTCGTATTACGCCGTCGGACAGGCGAATGCGAACGGCGATTTCGGCGATTTGCGGTACGAAAGCGGCGGCGAATACACCGCCGATTTTTGGACTGCCGCGTTCTCCGAAACGGTGCAGGGTGAAACCGCCGATTATCGCTTTTCCCTTTCGGCGGATTACAAAGGCGGAATTTGGAAAGTATCGCCGACATACCGTCTGCATTCGCATTTTGACGAGGACGAAACCGAAACAGCGAATTCGCTGAATTTGGAAAGCGTTCTCCGCTATAACCGTTGGACGATTTCGCCATCCGCCGGATTTAATTGGGAATCGGCGGACGAGTTCGGCGACAACGCCCGCTTCAATTTGTCGGCGGTGCGGCGGTTTTAGGGGGAGAGATTCCTGCTACGCAGGAATGAGATTCCGGCTTTCGCCGGAATGGCGGTTTTTTATATTTTCGGATACCGCCAAATTCAGTATTGTCCGCAAAGACAAAAAGCACCGCCATTCCGGCGAAAGCCGGAATCTCCGCGCCGTAGGCGCGAAAATAGCGGGAGAGATTATAAT
>JBPCXA010000031.1:0-4115 GCA_051008975.1 Gammaproteobacteria bacterium | reverse complement strand
AATGATTGTCAATCACGGCGGACAACAAATTGTGCGCCAAAGACACGGCGGAAAAATCGCCGGTAAAATGCAAATTAATATCCTCCATCGGCACGACCTGCGCGTAGCCGCCGCCCGCCGCCCCGCCTTTCATCCCGAACACCGGCCCCAAAGACGGCTCCCGCAACGCCACCGCCGCGTTTTTGCCGATGTGATTCAAGGCGTCCGTCAGCCCCACCGAAGTGGTGGTTTTGCCCTCGCCGGCGGGCGTGGGGGTGATGGCGGTCACCAAAATCAGTTTGCCGTCCGCCGCGCCGCCGCCGCCGCCGCCGGGCGATATTTTCGCCTTGTAATGTCCGAACGGCTCCATCCGTTCGGCGGCGATTCCAAACCGCTCCGCCGCCAGTTCCATCACCGGCCGCATCTCCGCCTTCCGCGCAATCTCAATATCCGAGGGCATATTCTCTTCTCCGTTTTTTCTCCAAGGACGGAAATTATACATTTTTTCCGCCCGAAAACCGCCCGCCCGAAAATTTTTTCACCCGTCCGATTTTGTTTTAAGAATTCATCGGGATTGCGATATAATGAACTCTAACTATCGTTTCGTATTTGCCATATTCGGGCGATTTTTTAATCCAAACCGCAATGCGGGAGGAGGCAATAATGGCAGACACTTGCACATGGACGGGGAAATCGGGACAGAAGTACAAATATCATGTTCGTCTGATTGGCACCCAGTTTAAGGATGAGCCGGGGAACTATGTTTTCGCCAAGGTTCTAAATCAGCGTTGGGTCCCTGTCTACATCGGGCAAGGGAATTTGGCCGGCCGCTTGAACAACTGGTCTGCTGATCACCACAAAGCCGGTTGCATCGATCGGCAAGGTGCTACGCATGTTCATGCGCATTTGTCCAGCAAAAACGAAAGCGTGCGGATTAGCGAGGAGAGCGATTTGATTGCGAATTATTCTCCGTTCTGCAACGGGTAGCGCGAAAAGGGCGGCGCAAGCCGCCCTTTTTGTGATACAATTGCGAACGATGATTATCTATCGCGCTATTGCGCCGAACGGCAAATCTTACATCGGGCAGACAGTCCGGACATTGCAACAGCGGCGACAAGATCATGAAAGTGCATCCCGCCATGTCAGCAAAATCAATATCGGGTGCCGTGCATTTTACGCCGCCCTGCGCAAGTACGGTGCGGAAAACTTCCGATGGAACGTGTTATGCCACGCCCGCAATATGGACGAATTAAATGCCTTGGAAGAGGAATGCATTGCGTTGCATAACACGCAGTCGCCGAACGGTTATAACTTGCGGACAGGCGGCGGGAACAGTCGTCTTCATCCCGAAACGCGCGTAAAACTATCAGCGGGGATGCGCGGCGCAAACAATCATAGATTCGGCAAGCCGGCGCATAACCGTGGTAAGCCGTTGTCTGCCGAAACGCGCGCGAAATTGTCGGTAGCGATAAAGCGTGCGAATGAGAAGCCCGAAGTCCGCGCCAAGAAATCGGCGGCGATAAGGCGCGCTCATGCGAATCCCGAAGTGCGCGCGAAGTTATCGGCGGCGGGAAAGCGCGCTTGGGAGAATCCTGAATTTCGTGAAAAGATGTTGGCAGCGAATCGCGGCAAGCCTGCATGGAATCGCGGGGTGTCGCCGTCCGCTGAAACGCGTGCGAAACAATCAGCGGCGCATCGCGGTAAAAAATTGTCCGCTGAACATCGTGCGAAAATAGGGATGGCTCATCGCGGCAAAAAGCAGAAGAATCGCAAGCCGATGTCTGCTGAACAGCGAGCAAAAATGGCGTCGATGATGCGCGGCAAGAAACTTTCTGCCGAAACGCGCGCGAAAATAGCGGCGGCGCAACGCGGTAAGAAAAGAAAGCCGCATTCGCCTGAATCGCGGGCGAAAATATCGGCAACACAGCGCGGTAAAAAGTTGTCCGCCGAATCCATCGCGAAGCGCACCGCAACGCGCCGTCGCAATGCCGCCCTGCTCGGTAAGAAGTACTAGCGTCGCTGTCGCCGTTTGCGCCCGCGTTTCGGAAATTGCCGTTTAGTCGCCGACAATCGCCCAATCTCCCCGGTGGCGGGTGGTTTATTCCGAATGATCGGAATCGGGGCGCAACCAACGCTTTGGCGGATTGAGTCCAGCCGGAAGCTTGGTGTTTTCGTCGCCATCCATGTATTTAATTTGCCCTGGCGTCAATCGGCGTGCGCGCGACAAATCAACGCCGTGTAATTTTACCTTTTCCTCGTTGTCATCTTGGAAACGGGCGCCGCTGAAGTCAGCGTCATTAAAATCACAGTTTTTGTCGAACGTGGCTCCGCCCAATTCGGCGTCAATAAATTTCGCTTCGGGGAATTCGCATCCTCTAAAAATCGCCGCTACCATGTTGGCACCCTTAAAGTCAGTGCCATTAAAAACACAGCGAGTAGCGTCAATTTGCGACAAGTTGACCTGTCGCAAACTGGTGTTGCTTAAATCCCCGTTCAGAAGCACGGATTCGGACAGATCAAAGGCATATTCTCCCCGTCTCTGAGGGATTTTATCCCACTGTTGCTTGCGGGTTTTTATTACCGACAACGCCGCCTCAACATCCACACCATCGGGCGCGATGTTAATATTTTTGTCGGTTTTGCCGGTTCCTGCTGACTGACGGCCGGTATCAGTTTTCTGCGCTGGCAGTTTCTGATCATCGGCATCTTTGTCGGAATTGGCTTCCGGCAATTTATCATCCGGTAATTCAATTTGTGGCGTCTTTGTTCCCCGCACATAAGATGCCACGATTTTGATCGCATTCGGATGATATTCTTTACTGTCTTGCGCCAAGAAGCCAAGCGCATAAATCCCGCCTTGACGCACTGCGGCATACTTGTGTCCCAACAGATCAATGGACTTAGTAAACTCCTCGCCAATGCGGCGTTTCTGGTCGTTTTCCAGGCGGCGCGCGGCATAGTACAAGCCGGGCGGGCCGATTCCCAATCCCGCGATATAAAATCCGAGCCCCGGTCCCAATCCCAACATTGAATTGTTGATAACCGCCCAATGACCGAAGTACGCCACTCCTATCACCCAGGCGCCCCAGATGCAGAGTTCAAGAATTTGTCGTTTGGACATTATTGAACCCGCAACTGATAATCCGCCAGCGACGGGCGCGTCGCCGTCGCGATGTCGTTGTTCGTCCGCCGCCCGCATCTGGGGCAACGATTCGCGTGCGGCCACAAATCGGCGGGCGGCGTTTCGCCGAAGGCGGTGGCGTAGATTTCTTTTGTTCGCGCCCACGAATCCGCGAGATTTTGAGCGTCTTTTTCGCCGCGCATACCGAAATACGGAAAATGGTGCAGGAAAAAGCCCAAATACTCCGCGCAGTCGGCGGCGTATTTTTGCGTGTCCAAAATGTGCAGATGCCAGAAGTCGTCCACCATATTGGACGGCACGACCGCCGCCTCCGGGTTTTCCAGGCACAGAATCAGGAATCGCCGATATTCCGCGGCGACCCGACAGGCGAGATCAAAGTCCCAGCCCAAGCCCTCGTCCGTATCCATCGCCTTGATGATGATCGGTTCCAGATTCAGACGCCGTTCAATGTTTTCGCGGTTTTGCATCGCAGATTCCTCCGATAAAATCGCCCCCATTATAGCAGACGGCGAACGAAACCGCAAACCGGCGCGCCCGCCGCAAAAAACCGCGGCGGCGGAAAATCACCCCGCCGCTTCCGCCTTCGCCTCCGCTTTTATCGGCGCGCCGCCGACGATTGAGGGGTCCGTCGCCAGGGATTTGAAGAGGCCCCAGGTCATCAGCACCATAATGATGCTGACCGGCAGGGCGGCGGCGATGGAGGCGGTTTGCAAAGCCGAAAGCCCGCCCACCGCCAGCAGCACGGCGGCGACGAATCCCTCGCCCATTCCCCAGATGATGCGGAACTTTTTCGGCGGATTGTCGTCGCCCATGCTCAGCATCGTCGTAATCACCAGCGTCCCCGAATCGGACGAAGTAATAAACCACGTCGCCAGCAAAAACGTCGCCAGCGCCGCCATCGCCCAATTCAGCGCCTTGATTCCGGTAATCTGGTCTATCGTGCCGTATAACGCCTGCGGCAGATTCCACGCCATCACCGTCTCGGCGATGCCCG
>JBPCXA010000030.1:0-3660 GCA_051008975.1 Gammaproteobacteria bacterium | reverse complement strand
GCGCGGTAATCGTCCACAAATCCGGGCGCGAGGAAATATCGGAAAGGGCGAACATCGTAATATACGCCGCACCTTCGTCGGTGGCGGCGTTCAGCGACAGCGACAAATTGCCGCCCCCGTCCGTAATCATGTACGGCGGTTCTCCGCCGTCAATGAACACGGTGGCGATTTGCGTGTCCTCCAAATCGTTGTTGTCCACGGTAAGCGTCAACACCTCGTCGCCGCCGACGGTATCGCCGTCCGAATCGCGGAATTCGGCGACCAACTCCGGCAATTCCTCCCGAATCACCCGCAGAGTAAACGCCGCCGAAACGGTTTGGGCGAGGGCGCCGGTCCCGGATTCCACCGCCAAAGTCACCGTCGTCGTGCCGGAAATGAAGGGGTCGGGGTCTGCCAAATCCAAAAACAACTGCGTATCGTCCGTCCCCAGCGAAATCGCCGAATCCGGATCGTCGGCGATGGAGAAAACATAAGTTCCCACACCGCCGCCCGCCGACAAATCCGCAAAATGCACCGCCGGCAACGTTTCGGTCTCCAAATAGGAAATGGTGATATTTCCGCCGCCGATGGTCAGCGACACGTTCCCCGTCTCGTAGCCCGAATTTTCGTTCAAGGTCAGGTCGGAAAGCGTCTCGGTCGTCGCCCGCACCGCCACGATAATTTCCGCCGTCACCGTCCTGTCGGGAACGCCGTCAATCGCCGAAGTGGACACCACATCCAGCGTCAAAGTCGTCGTACCGGAAGTGAACGAGGACGCCAGCGATAATTGCGACCCGGTGTGCGCACCGTCGCTCAAATCCACCGAGACATTCGTGGACGCCTTAACGACGCTATAATCCGTCCCGACGCCGCCGGACGGGGTCAATTCCGCAAAATGCAGGTCCGGCAAAGCGGCGGGTTCAACCCGCACAATTTCCACATTTCCGCCCGAAACGTTCAGCGTAATTCCCGCATCCGCCGCAAACGCCGAATTTTCCGCCAACGTGTACGTAAGCGAACATTCCACGGCGAGCGAAACATCGCCGCCGTCCGAAACTCCGACATTTGCACAGCCGCCCGTGCCGCCGTTGACGGAAAAATTGCCGTCTTCCGAAAACACGCTCACCGTACCGGCCGCAAAGCCCACCGTCACCGCATCGCCCGGCGATATGGCGACGGTCGCCACAGCCGCCGCCGCCGACATCACCAACGCCGTCACCGGCGCATCGGTTTCCACCACAATTTGTCCGTCCAGCAAGTCAATCCGCCGTCCGCCGTTGTCGGCGGGCGGATAAAACGCCACCGTGCTTCCCACCGTCACGCTCGTCCGTCCGTCTTGGTAGACAAAAAACGCCGAAACCAGCGTACTGTTCACCGGCGCACCGGTCTCCACTGTTAACACCGTCGCATCCGGCAATCCATACCCCTCCGGATCCGCCGCCGCCACGGTCGCCGCCACCGCCGCCCCGCCGACATTCCCGTCAACGGTAAATCCGCCGTTCGCCGCCCCGGTCGCAACCAGATTAATCGCCGTTGTCGCGTTCGCGGGCGGCTGTCCGGAAACCGACAATTCTCCGCCCGCCGGAGCCAAACTCCGCAAAAACAGGAACGAATTGATCACGGCGGTGGAAATGCCCACCGTATAAATCCGCTGGGTGTGTTCGCGCTCCGCCGGGGCGAAAAACCAGTCCTGCGGACGAAACTCGCCCTCCGCATATCCCGCCGAACGCGTCCGCCCGATGATGTGGTGCAGCACCAGCCGCCCGCCGAATTCATCGCCGCCGTCGCCGCCCGCCCGCTCGTATTCAAACTCCGCCTCCAACGGGAAGTTGCGCGGCGTAAGTTTCAATCCCGCCCGCACGCCCTCCTCGTCGTCGCGGAACAACGCCAATTCGCGATCCTCGTATCCCTCGTAAAAATACCAGCCCAGCACCGCCGAAATCCACGGATAACGCGGCGAATGCAAATTAATCTCCAAATCATAACCGTCCGCCGTATATGTCGCCGTCGGCAAATCATTCGCGTCCACGCCCGCATACGGGTCGGTAATCGCGCGGTAATAGTTGCCGAAAAAGTCCAGCCACGGCGAACGCAACTCGCCCCCCGCCGACCAGCGGAAAAATCCGCCCTCGTCCGCCGTTTCATAATCCACGAAACTATTCACGCCATACAACAGCCGCTCCGTCGCGCGGCGATACAATAATCCGAAATTCGCGCCCTCCGATTCGTCCTCGGTCGCAAACGCCCGCAACTGCCACGCCGCCGCGTCAAACTCCGTCTCGCTCAATTCGCCGATGAAGTCAAACGCGATATTCCCCCTGCGTCCGCCCAGCGGCGTCTGCACCTCCACCTGCACCCGCCGCAACGATCCGACCGTCCGCGCGTCGTCCGTCGCCGCAAAAAACAACTCCCGCGCCGCCGCGTCCGCCAAACGCCCGAAACCCGCCTCCGTCGCCGCCGAAAAATCCGCCGCCAAATCGCCCCGCCCGTCCGCCAAATAACCCGGCGCAAAAGAAGACGGAGAAAGCCCCTGCAATTCCCGCCCCGCCGCCGCCCGCAACCGCTCCCGCCCCGCCGCCGAAATAAACGCCGAACGATGGATTTGCACCCGAAAACTGCCGATTCTCCCGCCGTCCGCCGCACCCGCCGCATTTTGCGCGTTATGCAAATATCGGCTGTACAAAAATCCGCCATTCCCGTCCGCCGCCGAAACGCCCGACGGCGAATCCGCCGACAACGCCGAAACCGACAACGCCAGCAACGCGAAAACCGCCCAGACCGGACGGCGTTGCGGCGGCGCGCCCGCGTCAAATTTGCGAAAACGAAAACCTAACATCGCCGACATTATACATTTTATCGCCGAAAAAAAAAATTTTTTTATCATTGTTTTGTTGTTTTTTGTCATACCCCCCCCCCCCCTTGTGTTGTTTTTTAACCACAAAATACGCCTTTTTTCCGCCCGAATTCGCCATTCGCCGAAATTTTCCCGCGTCGCCGCCTTTTTTTTCGCGCCGCCTCCTTTTTTGTCCCATTCCTGCGAAAGCAGGAATCTCCGCCGCCGCATAGCGGCGGGTAATTGTACGTTTTTACGCCTTCGGCGACAGTTCGCGCCTTCGGCGCGGAGATTCCGGCTTTCGCCGGAATGGCGATGTTTTTTGTCTTTGCGGACAATACCGAATTCGGCGGTATCCGAAAATATAAAACCGCCATTCCGGCGAAAGCCGGAATCTCTTTGCGTAAGCGCAAACAAAGGCGGCGGAAATGGGATTTTTCTTGGGTACTCTTGTACAATGGCGGCGGCGGGCGCTTAGCTCAGGGGAAGAGCGTCGCCCTTACAAGGCGAAAGTCGGGAGTTCAAATCTCTCAGCGCCCACCAAGTCCGTCTTTTCATCGCAAAAACTACGCCGCCTTTTCGTCCGGGCGGGCGCGGGGGTCTACGGTAAACGCGTAATTCGCGTATTTTCGCGGCGGCGGGAGCGGGCGCAATGACGCCGCCAGCGCGATCATCGCCGCATTGTCGCCGCAGTGGGCGGGGCGCGGACGATGTAAATCGGCGGCGGGACAGTGTTTTTGCAGACGCCGCCAAACTTCCATATTTTGCGCCACGCCGCCGACCGCCGCCAGACGCGATAATCCGCTCCGCCGCAACGCCCGCGCCGATTGGATCGCCAATCCCTCGGC
>JBPCXA010000029.1:0-4771 GCA_051008975.1 Gammaproteobacteria bacterium | reverse complement strand
ATTCGCCTTTTGCGGCGCGATTTTCGCGCTGACCGGGGCGGCGTTTGCGGCGGAAAATATCGCCGCCGCCGCCGACAAAAACGCCGCTGAAAGCGAAAGCGGCGAATTCGGAATTTCCTATTCCGATTTTTCGCAGTACGGCGATTTCAATTCGTCGACAAAAACGGATCTTTCTTCGCATCCGTTTTCGTTAAATCCCGAACCGTTTGATTTGCCCGCCGACGCGTTTGCGGCGGAGCCGGATACTTCGCAGTGGGGGCGGATATTTTTCGTGGTCGGCGGAATTGCGGCGGTTGCGGCGGTGGCGAACGCGCTTGACAATGACAATACCCCGCCGCCTGCGTCTTCCGATGCGGGAAATGACGGCGGCGGCGGCGACGGCATGACTCCTCCGGCTCCCCCCGTCGTGCGGTGCGTGATTCCGCGGGCGTTTGCGGAGGGCTCCCTCGCCAACTTGGAATTCGGGAGCGCGCGGCGTCCGTATACAATTGATTTCGCCGATATAAGCGCCAGCAATCTCGTCCGTTATGAGTTGGACGCGAACGACAACGGCGTATTGGACGCCGACGAAAATTTGGGCAACTTGGCGCAGGCCGGTTTGGTGGGCGGCGAAACAGTGTTTGAAATCAGCAACTTGGGATTGAATCCCGTCCGCGCGACTCTGGTGTTGTTTATTGACGACACGGAAACCAGCGACGCCGCCCGCGCGTTCTATTTCGGCGAAATCGCGGAAGGGGCGGCGTGCGATGCGGCGAGCGGAGTTCCCGACAGCGCGCAATCGCGCACCGCCGGCACGCCCGTTCCGTTCGTGGCGGGGTCCGAAGGTCGCACGACCGGCGGGGCGGACCCGGCGGAGTTTCCGTTTCATTTGGATAAAAATTTGCGCGGACTGCTGGACGAAAAATATGCGGTGCGTCTGCGGAATTTTTATTTCGCGGCGGACGATTCGCAACTGCGCGATTTTCATTTGGAATATCGCGCAAACTTTTTCGGCGACGAAAGCGAAAACGGCGGCGGCGGCGAATCTTCCGACCCGTCCGGTTTTTCCGCGTTCGCCGAAAGCGGCTACAAACGCCAAAACGGCGGGCGCACGCAATTGGTTTACAACAAGTTGACGGCGATGCAAAATTTGTCCGCGCAAACGGCGATTTACGCCCAAGGCGCGAACGGGCAGATCAAGTCCGAAATTTATCGGAACGCGAAGTTGCGCGGATTCGCCGGCGGTGTTTTCGCGGACGGAATTTTTTCGCATAATGATTCGTATCATTTGCGAATTGAATCGCCGCTCGCCGACGAACGCGCGACCGAACCGCGTTTTGCGATAGACGCGCGAATCGGAACTCCGAAGGAATACCTCCGCTTCGGAATCCGCCGCAATTTGGAGGACGAAGAATCCGCCGCCAAATTTCTGTGGTTGCGGGAGTTTTAATCGGCGGGGGAATTTCGCGCCTACGGCGCGGAGATTCCGGCTTTCGCCGGAATGGCGTATTTTAATTAAGAGGTTAAAAGTGCCGCCATTCCGGCGAAAGCCGGAATCTCTTTGCGCGAAAGCGCAAACGATTCGCCTTGCGGCGAATGAGATTCCGGCTTTCGCCGGAATGGCGGTGTTTTTTGTCTTTGCGGACATACCGAATTTAGCGGTATCTGAAAATATAAAAAACACCATTCCGGCGAAAGCCGGAATCTCTTTGTTCACTTTGATTTTTCGCATTAACCCCCCGCCCCATTCCTGCGAAGGCAGGAATCTATACGCCGAAGGCGGTAATTGTACAATTACCCGCCGCTATGCGGCGGCGGAGATTCCTGCCTTCGCAGGAATGGGACAAAGGGGGCGGGAATGGGATTCTTTGTTCACTTATATTCCGCGTCTTTTATAAAATTGCAAAATTCGGCGCGTGGATTTAATGCGCGTCGTCCCAGTTGGCGGCGCGTTGGACGGACACTTCCAGCGGCACTTTAAGAGTCGCCACGCCGCACATCAGGGCGGGAAGATCCCGCGCCACTTTTTCCGCCTCGTCTTCCGGCGATTCCAGCACCAGTTCGTCGTGCACCTGCAGAACCATTCGCGTCCGTAGGCGGTTGTCGCGCAGATATTCGTCCGTTTTAATCATCGCCATTTTGACGATGTCGGCGGCGCCGCCCTGCATCGGCGCGTTGACCGCCGCGCGCGCCGCCGCCTGCGGATTGCCGGACGCCGCCGGAATATGCCGCCCCATTTCGGTGCGGACGCCGCCGTCCCGTTTCGCTTCTTTGCGGATATTTTCCATAAACGCCGCCACCCCCGGATAGCGTTCGAAATAACGCGCGATATATTCCCGCGCTTGCTGCTGCGGCGCGTTCAACGCGCGCGCCAGCCCGAAGGCGGACATTCCGTACATCAGACCGAAATTGATCGCCTTGGCGGCGCGCCGCTGTACGGCGTCCACATTCTCCTCCGCAACGCCGAAAATTTCCGCCGCCGTCCGCCGATGCACGTCCTTTCCGGCGGCGAACGCGGAAAGCAGCGCGCGGTCGCCGGAAATGTGCGCCATCAAACGGAGTTCGATTTGCGAATAGTCGGCGCTGATTAACGCGCATCCGTCCGCCGCGACGAACGCCCGCCGGATGCGCCGCCCGTCCGCGCCGCGCGCCGGGATATTCTGCAAATTCGGATCGCGCGACGACAATCGCCCGGTCGCCACCGCGGTTTGATTGAAATCGGTATGCACGCGGCCGGTGACGGGATGAATCATCCGCGGAAGTTTTTCGGCGTAGGTGTTGCAAAGTTTCGCCAATTCGCGATGGCGCAGCAAAACTTTCGCCAGCGGATAGTCCGGCGCGAGTTTTTCCAGTGTCCGTTCGTCGGTGGAACGCGCGCCGCCGCCGCCGGTTTTGTGCAGCGGCGGCGCGCCCATTTTGTCGAACAACAGCGTCTCCAACTGGCGCGGCGAATTCAAATTGAACGCCCCCCCGGCGATGTCGTGCGCCTCGCGTTCCAGTTCCGCCATTCGCCCGCGCATGTCCGCGGCGCATGCCCGCAGCGCGTCGCCGTCGATTCGCACTCCGGCGCGTTCCATGGAATGCAAAATCGGCATCAGCGGGCGTTCGATTTTTTCATATAAATTCCGCGTTTTTCCCGCCAGCGTATTCACGACCGCCGCGCGCAATTGGAACGCGATTTCGGCGTCCGCCGCGGCGTAGGCGGACGCGCTGGCGATGTCCACCTGCGCGAAATGTTTAATCCGTTTGCCGTCCACCAAGTCGCGGTAGGAACCGTGGCGGATGTTGAGATGCCGCCGCGCCAGCGCCGCCAAAGAATTCTGTCGTCCGGGTTCCAGCAGCGCCGCGGCGATTTTCGTATCCTCCAAAACGCCGCGCACCCGCAGCCCGCAATTGGCGAAAATATGAAGATCATATTTTCCGTTGTGAAAAATTTTAATCACGCGTTCGTCTTCCAGCAGCGGCCGCAGCGCGGCGAGGGCGCGGTCCGCGGGGATTTGTATCGCGCCGATGACATCGTGCGCCAGCGGAATATACGCGGCGTCTCCGCCGTCAAACGCCATTGAAAAGCCGGCGATTTTCGCGCGCATCGCAGCGGCGCCGTCGGTTTCGGTGTCTAGCGCGACCGCGCCGCTTTTGCGCGCGTCCGCGATCCATTTTTCCAAAACCGGCAATTCGGAAATGGCGTGGATTTTCGCGCGCGGGACGGCGGATTCGGACGCGGGCGTTTCGGCGAACTGGCGGAATTCGTACCGCGCGCACAGCGTCCGCCACTTTTCGTCGTCCGGCGCGGACGGCGTCAATTCCTCCGCGCCCCGGGGAAGCGCGACCGCGGCGTCCAGCGCGACGAGTTTGCGCGCGAGCGGCAGAACGCCGCGCTCCTCCGCCTCGCGCAGGCGGGCGGCGAGTCCGGGCTTGATGTTTGTCTCGTCCCGCGCGTTCTCCAAAATTTCGTCCAGCGAACCGAATTCGCCGAGCAGTTTCGCCGCGGTTTTCGCCCCCACTTTTTCCACGCCGCGAATGTTGTCCGAAGCGTCCCCGACCAGCGCGAGATAATCCGCCATTTGTTGCGGCGGCACGCCGAATTTTTCGCGCACCGCTTCGGCGTCGTACAGTTTGTCGCGCAGTCCGTCGAACATCCGCACTTTGTCGTCCACAATCTGCATCAAATCCTTGTCGGCGGAGGCGACGACGATTTCCATTCCCGCCGCCCTTCCCTGCGCGGCGAGGGTGGCGATGACGTCGTCCGCCTCCACGCCTTCAATGCAAAGCAGCGGCCAGCCCCACGCCGCGATAAACTCCTTCGCCGGGGCGATTTGCGCGCGCAAATCCGGATTGAGCGGCGGACGATTCGCCTTGTATTGCGGCGATAATTCGTGGCGGAAAGTTTTCCCGGGGGCGTCCATCACGCACGCGACCCGCTCGGCGGGCCACCGCTCGCGCAGTTTGCGCAGCATATTGACCATCCCGTATATCGCGCCGGACGGCGCGCCGGCGGAAGTCCGCAAATCGCCCACCGCGTGAAAGGCGCGAAATAAATATCCGGTGGCGTCTACCAGCAAAAGCCGCATATACGGCATTATGCCGTATCCGCCGCCGCAAAACGATTCGCCGCCCGCCGCCGTCCCTAAAATACGCCATTCCGGCGAAAGCCGGAATCTCCGGCGCCGAAGGCGCAAATTGTCGCCGCTTTGCGGCGAATCGGTGAAAGAGATTCCGGTCCCCGCGTTCGCGAGGATAAACTTTCGCCGGAATGGCGGTTTTTTTATATTTTCGGATACCGCCAAATTCG
>JBPCXA010000028.1:0-3258 GCA_051008975.1 Gammaproteobacteria bacterium | reverse complement strand
GGAGATTCCTGCCTTCGCAGGAATGGGACGAAAAGAAAATGCCATTCCCGCGAACGCGGGAATCTCATTCGCCGAAAGGCGAATCCGCCGTTTGCGCTTTCGCGCAAAGAGATTCCGGCTTTCGCCGGAATGGCGGTTTTTTTGTACTTTTCGTCTCCGACAAATGACGGCGGCGGACGAAATTCGGCGCGCGAATTTGCTTTGGAAAAAATCTACACCACCGCGCCGGACGGGTTTTCGGCGCGCGGATCGGTTTGCTTTTCTATGAAGTCGTCGCGCGTCAGTCCGAGACGAAGGGCGATCGGGCCGCTGATCAGCACCGAAGAATAAATGCTGGAAAAAATGCCGACGGTCAGCGCCAGCGCGAACAAAAACAACGCGTCGCCGCCGAAAAACAGCATCGACAAAACCGCCAATTGCGTGGAACCGTGCGTGACGACCGTGCGCGCCCAGGTTTGCGTGATGGAGACGTCCAGCATTCCGGCGGCGTCCCCCGCCGCCCGCAACGAGCGGAAATTCTCGCGTACGCGGTCAAAAATTACCACCGATTCGTTCACCGAATAGCCGAGAATCGCCAAAGTCGCCGCCAGCACCGGCAGATTAAACTCCCACTGAAACAGCGAAAACAGTCCCAGAATAAACACCACATCGTGCAGATTCGCGACAATCGCGCCCGCCGCCATCCGCCATTTGAATCGCAGCGAAAGATACAGCATTATGCCGCCCACCACGAACAGCAGCGCCAGCGCGCCCGCCAAAAACAACTCGCCGCCGACCTGCGGCCCGACATATTCCAGACGCCGCAAAGTCGCCCCCGCATCGACGGCGCGCAAAGATTCCATCACGCGGGTGGACAATTCCGCGCCGGATTCGCCCGGCGGCGCCTTGATGATCAGCAGTCCGTCGCCGCTTCGCTGCACCGGCGCGTCTTCCAGCCCCGCCTCCGCCAGCGCGCCGCGTACGGCGGAAATTTCCGGCGTCCCGGCGAAGGCGGTTTCGATCACCGTGCCGCCGGTGAAGTCCACGCCGAAATTCAATCCGCGCGTCGCCAGCGACAGAATACACGCCAGCAAAAACGCCGCCGACACGGCGCCGGTGATTTTGCGGTATCGCATCAGCGGCACCGTCTTTTTAAGATTGAACGCGCGCGGCCCCAGGGACAATTTTTTCGCCCGCCGCCGTTCGAAACTCAAATTCACCAGCGCGCGCGATCCCTGCACCGCCGAAAACATTGAAGTCAAAATTCCGAAACACAGCACCACCGCGAACCCCCGCACCGGCCCGGAACCGAAGGCGAACAACGCCGCGCCGGCGATCAGCGTGGTCAGATTGGAATCCACAATCGTCGTAAATGCGCGCCCGTAGCCGGTATGGATCGCCGCCGCCGGCGATTTGCCGGCGTCCGTCTCCTCGCGAATGCGTTCGTTAATCAGCACATTGGCGTCGATCGCCATTCCCAAAGTCAGCGCGAAACCGGCCAGCCCCGGCAAAGTCAAAGTCGCGTCCGCCGCCGCCAAAAGCGCGGTGAGCATCAGCAAATTCGCCAGCAAAGCGGCGACCGAAATCATCCCGAACGCCGCGTAATACGCCGCGATAAACAGCGCGATGGCGACAAATCCGCCGATTACGGAATTGATTCCGCGGCGGATATTGTCCGCGCCCAAAGACGGGCCGACGGTGCGCTCCTCCACGATTTCCAGCGGCGCGGCGAGAGAACCGGAACGCAGCAAAAGCGACAACTCGGCGGCCTCGGCGGCGTTCATCCGCCCGTGAATTAAGAAATTAACATACAACTCCTCGTTGATCACCGGCGCGCTGATAATTTCGGCGGTGTCGCGATCGCGCAACAAAATCGCCAATTGTTTGCCCACCCGCGGACGGGTGTAGCGTTTCATTTTTTCGCCGCCCGCCGCGTCCAGCGCGATATGCACCGCCGGGCGATTATTCTGATCGTAGCCGGGACGCGCGTCGGTGATGTTTTCGCCGGTCAGCACCGGCTTTTTTTCTAAAATCAGCGGCGTGCCGTCGCGCTGATAAAACAACTCCCCGCCGGGCGGCGGACGCCCCCGTTCGGCGCGGCGGATAATCGCGCGCGACGCCGTTTTTTGTTCGTCCACGCCGCGCAATTCCAGCGCCGCGGTGCGTCCCAGCACTTTTTTGGCGCGCGCCGTATCCTGCACGCCGGGCAGCTGCGCGGCGATTCGGGACGCGCCCTGCCTTGTGATGACCGGCTCGGCGACTCCCAACTCGTCCACCCGGTTGCGCAAAGTTTGCAAATTTTGCTGCATCGTCAAATCGGTGATTTCATCGCGCGCGGATTCGGAAAAGGCGAAGCGCATTTGCACCGCGGTCTCCGAAGGCGGAATCAATTCGGGGAACTGTTCGCGGATCATTTCCACCGCCGCCGCCGCCGCTTCCTCGTCGGCAAATTCCGCGACCAGCGCGCCGTCTTCGGCTTCGGCGCGAACGCCGTCAAGGCGCGCTTCCAACGCCCCGGCGATGCCGACAATACGCCGCCGCACGGCGAAATCAATGTCCGCCTGCAGCAAAAAATACACGCCGCCGCGCAAATCCAATCCCAGCGCAAGCGGATCCGCGCCGACCGCCCGCAGCCACGGCGGGGCGTCGCTTTTGGTGTTGAAGGCGGCGACATAGCGCGATCCCAGCGCCTCGGCGACGACCGCGCGGGCGGCGATTTGCGTCTCGGCGTCCGCGAAAACCGCCTCTATCCGGCTGTCCTCCATCGCCACCGATTCGGCGGCAAGCCCGGCGTCCCGCAGCGCGTCGCGGACGGCGTCCAGAGTTTCGGCGGTAATGGTCGCCCCGGAACCGGCGCGCACCTGCACAACCGGCGATTTGGAATACGCGGACGGCAGCGCATACACCGCCGCGACCGCCAACAGCGCGACGACTAACGCATATTTCCAGAGGGGAAAACGCGACATCGGGGGATTAAAGTTTTTCCAGCGAACCGGCGGGCAGAAGCGATTGAATGGATTGTTTTTGGAACGGAATCTCGGTCTTGCCCACCTCCACAATGACGGCGTTGTCGGTGATTTTGACGACCTTTCCGAACATGCCGCCCGACGTCAGCACTTCGTCGCCGACGGCGAGTTCCGCCAGCATATTGCGGTGCGCCTTGGCGCGTTTTTGCTGCGGACGAATCAGCAGCCAGTAAAACACCGCCATAATCAAAATCAGCGGCAGAAAACTCGCCAGCGGACTGCCGCCGTCCGCCGCGGCGTCCTGCGCGAACGC
>JBPCXA010000027.1:0-23260 GCA_051008975.1 Gammaproteobacteria bacterium | reverse complement strand
CGGTGACGGCGACTTTGACGGTGCGGGCGGCGGAGACGGGGACGGACGCGCAAACCGAAGATTTGGAGATTATCGTGGAGGTCGGGCAGTTTCCGATTACGCCGATTGCGGCGACATTTACCGGCGGCGGCGTGCCGGCGAACGGAATTACGGCGGCTTCTTTGGCGCATCCGGTTATCGGTTTCTTTAACGAATCGAATACTCTGGCGGTCGTCAACGCGCAAAACGGCACCGGCACCGGCGGCGATTTTCGGTATACCATTATTTCTCCGCCCGCCGATTCCAATCTTTCGCTGGACAATATAAGCGGCGAGTTGGTTTTGCGGCGGGCGGTTTCTTCTTCGGGCGGGATAAATACGACAAATTACATAGCGGGGACTGTTCTGGGCGCGACTATTGAAATCAACGACGAGGACGACGACGACAATCGGACGGACGCCTTTTTGCTGACTTTGTTTGTGGAAATTACCGCCGTTCGTTTTCCGCCGGTGACGGCTTCGCATTCCTCCACTCTCGGCGGCAACGGCGACGGAAGCATCGCTTCGCCGTACGGGCCGGTTTCGCGTTCGGACGGCGATTTGGCGGCGATCGCGCCGGAGGGCGGCACCAACACCGGTTATACGTTTGCGTTAATAAACAGCGCGGATTTTGCATTGGTCACGGTGGCGGACGGCGGCGCGACTTTGCGTTTTGCGAACGACGTTTTGCCGACATCCAGCCGCGACTATGTCGCAAGGGTGGAAATTACCGATTCGGATACGATAAACGAATCCGACAATATAGCGACTGTCACCGTGCGTTTTCGGGTGGTCGCCCCGGCGGCTTTGTCCGCGGGTTTGGCGGTGAATTCGGGGTATGACGACGCCGGGCTTTCGGTGACGCGGGTGAACAATACGCGGGTGCGGGTGGGATATGTGGAAACGCGGACGCCGGATACTTCCGCGCATTTCGCGGTATTGACTATCGGCGGCGGTTCGACGGAAGGCGTACGGACTTTGCTGGGAAGCGCGCCGCCGCAATTGGTATTTGACGAGGGCGGCGGAGAGTTGCGGCTGGCGGCGGGTAGATATTCGCCGGAAGTGACGACCGATTCGGCGAGTTTGACCGTGCGGATTGCGGATGCGGCGATCGGGCAAACTTTGACTTTGACGGCGGCGGTGACGGTGGTCGGCGAGGCGTTGCAGCCGCTGACGGTGAGTTTCGCGGAATCGCTTCCGGGGAGCGGGACGGTAAGCACCAGCCCGTTGCGGGTCGTCGGGAATTTCACCGCGGCGGTGACGGTGGCGACTTTGGAAATCGGCGGCGGCGACGGAAATTATGTTGTTGACGCCGATGACGGCGATTTGACTTTTGACGATACTTCCCGCGAAATTGTTTTGTCGCGGCGCACCTCCGCGCATTCCGCCGGGGAAGTGTTTACGATACAAATCACCGTGGAGGACGGGCATACCACCGGGACGGACGGTGTATCGCTGACTTTGTATGTCTCCGTCACGGCGATTAGTTATCCGCCTTTGGATTTGACTTTCGCCAGCGATTTGGCGGTCGGCGGCGACGACGGTTCGTCGACGAATCCGTTTGAGACGAATCGTCGTCTGGCGGATATTGCGACATTTACCGCGAGCGGCGGTTCCGATGTGTATTCGTATTCGGTGAATGCCCCGTTTGAGATTGCGGAGAGCGGGGCGGGGAATGCCACCGGCGTTTTGGGTTTTGCGGGCGATGTGTTGCCGGCTACGGGGCGTCGGACGGCGAATGTGCGGGTGGAATCCAGGGACGGAAACGACGGGACAATTGCGACCGAAACGCGGCAGATTTTTGTGCAGGTTAACGCGGCTCCGGATTTGCGGGCGGAGTTGGCGATTGTCGACGGATATAACGCGGACGCGGATTCGCGGCGCATTGCGGTTTCGGAGACGGCGGACGGTTTGCGGGTGGTGATGCACGAGGCGTTGTCGTTTCCGCCGCCGGCCAGCCTTACGGTGTTCGCCTCTTTGATTGTGAATCCGGCGGCGGCGAGAACGGGCGGGGCGGTCGACGTTGTTATTTCCGCGGCGGTCGGCGAGGAGATTGTGGCGTATGACGCCGCCGCCACCGCGTTTTATTTGGACACGGGCAACGGCTTTTTCACTTCGGGAGAGGCGGGCGCGGTGCGGGCGGTGACGCTTTCCATAGATACGTCGTTTGACGGCGATACGGAGATTGACATATACACGATTGCGGTTTCGGTTTCGGCGATTCCGCCGATAGCGGCTTCCTTCAACGGCGAGAACGGCAACAATCCGCCGTCCGCCGGGAATACGCAAACTACTCCGCTTGAAGTCGACGCGTTTTTGAACGACGATCATACGCTGGCGATTATTAATCCGTCCGGCGGGACGGGCGACGACGCCGATTTGGGCGACAGCGGCTATACATTCACACAGAGGACGACGGACGCGCTGCATAGCGGCGTGCAGGCGTTGACGCTTGTTGAACTTGTTGACGGCGGCGCGGCGATTGTGCTGATAGACGACACGGAGGCGGGGACATATTCCGGCGGGGAAGAATTCGGTCTCGGCGTCGTAATCGGCGATTCCGGGACGCATGCGACCCGAACGGAAAATCTGACTTTGTCGCTTTGGGTGCGGGTGGATCGGATTATCACGCCGCCGGTGGCGGTGTCGTTTGCGTCCACTTTGGCGGTCGGGGACGGGAGCGCCGGTGCGCCGTACGAGGCGGATCGTTCGGACGGCGAGTTGGCGACATTTACGCCGTCCGGCGGCACCGGTAGCGGTTATGAGTTTTCGCTGGCGGCGGGCGGAGATCGGAATTTATTTGCGCTGGCGGCGACGGCGGGCGACGACGGCGCGACATTGTCTTTTGCGAACGGCAGTTTGCCGGCGAGCGGTGTTTATGAAGCGCGGGTGCGGGTTGAAGATCCGGATGCGGCGAACGACTCCGTGACGGTTGCGACCGTGCGTTTTCGGGTGGATGCGCCGCCGGATTTGGGGGCGGATTTTTCGGTGAATTCGGATTACAACGACATCGCGGAACATTCGGCGGCGTTGTCGGGCGGGCGCGTACGGGTGGAGTATTTGGAGACGGAGACGTTGAATACCGTGACGGCGTTTTTGATCGTGACGGTGGATGGCGGTTCGGGAGAAGGGACGGTGGTTTTGGACGGCAGTTTGCATCCGGGTTTGAGCGTTGACATTAACGGCGGCAGCGTGGATGTGCATTTTGCGGCGAATCAATATGCGCTGGTTCTCACGGCGACGGCGACTTTGTCTTTGATTATTCAGGATGCGGCGATTGGCGCGACTACGTCGGCGGCGGTGACGGTGGACATCATCGGCGAGGCGTTGCCTTCGCTGACGGCGGGTTTTGCGGAACCGTTTGCGGGCGACGGGACGCAGGGAAATCCGCTGCTGATTACCGGAAGATTCGGGGAGACGGTGATCGTGGCGACTTTGCAGGTCGGCGGCGGCGACCAGTCCCAGTCGTATCAGGTCGGCGCCACGCCCGGCGGTTTGAATGTGGGCGTTTCGGACGACGGGGCGACCATCGCGTTTTTGCCGGCGCGCACCGCCGCGCATTCCGCCGGGGGCGTGGTGTCCATAATCTTTGACATTGAGGACGCGCATGCGGGCGGAACCCCCAATGTCAATCTGGTGTTGTATGCGCGGATCGTCGAGATTGAGTATCCGGAGGATTTGGATTTGACTTTCGCCAGCGATTTGGCGATCGGTAATGCGGACGGTTCTTCGGCGAATCCGTTTGAGACGAATCGGCGTTTAGCGGAGATTGCGACATTTACGGCGACGGGCGGTTCCGGGGTGTATGTATATTCCACCGGCGGCGATTTTGAGATTACCGATGCGAGCGACGCGACCGCCGTGCTGGTTTTCGCCGGCAGGGATTTGCCGACTCCGGCGGGGCGGCGGACGGCGAATGTGACGGTGGAAACCGTGGACGGAAACGGCGATACGATTGAGACCGAAACGCGGCAGATTTTCGTGCAGGTTAATGACGCCCCGGATTTGGGGTCGGATTTGTCGATTGTCGACGGATATAACGACGACGCGCAAGATTCGCGGATTGCGGTGTCGGAGACGGGGGACGGCTTGCGGGTGGTGATGCACGAGGCGTTGTCGTTTCCGCCGCCGGCCAGTATTACGGTGTTCGCCACTTTGATCGTGGATCCGATAGAGGCGAGAACGGGCGGGACGATTTCCGTTACGATTTCCGCGGCCGTCGGCGAGGAGATTGTGGCGTATGACGCCGCCGCCACCGCGTTTTATTTTGACACGGGCAACGACTTTTTCGCTTCGGGAGAAGCGAACGCGGTGCGGGCGGTGACGCTTTCCATTGACACGTCGTATGACGGCGATTCGGAGATTGACATATACACGATTGCGTTTTCGGTTTCGGCGATTCCGCCGATCGCGGGCGTTTTTGACGGCGCGAGCGGAAATACTCCGCCGTCCGGCGGAAATACGCAGGCGAATCCATACGGCGTCGACGCGTTTTTGGAAGAAGATCATACGCTGGCGATTGTCATCCCGTCCGGCGGGACGGGCGACGACGCCGCTTTGGGCGGCGACTATGTTTTCTTCAGCAACTCGGCGGATGCGGAGAACGCCTTTAATGGCGCCGTGCGGGTGTTGACGCTTGCCGTTCTTGACGACGGCGGCTTGGCGGTCGTGCTGGTAGACGACACCGAGGCGGGGGGATATACCGCCGGGGACGAATTCGGTATCGGCGTCATAATCAGCGACGACGGTCCGCATTCGTCACGGACGGAGAGTACGACTTTGTCGCTTTGGGTGCGGGTGGATGCGGTTATCACGCCGCCGGTGGAGATTTCGTTTGATTCCACTTTGGCGGTCGGCGACGGGAGCGCCGGTGTGCCGTACGAGACCGAGCGTTCGGACGGCGAGCTGGCGACATTTACGCCGGGCGGCGGCGACGGCAACGGCTATCAATTCTCGCTGGAATCCGGCGGCGATCGGAATTTGTTCGCGTTATTGACGACGAACAACCCGACCGCGCAGGAGGGGGCGACCTTGTCTTTTGCGAATGATCGTCTGCCGCCCAGCGGGGATTATGAAGCGCGGGTGCGGGTGCGCGAGCCGGACGCGACAAACGACGGTACGGCGGTCGTTAGCGTGCGGTTTCGGGTGGACGCGCCGCCGGATTTGGGGGCGAATTTTTCGGTGAATTCGGATTACAACGACATCGCGGAACATTCGGCTTCGCTGTCGGGCGGGCGGGCGCGCGTGGAGTATTTGGAGAACGTGGAATTGAATACGGTGACGGCGTTTTTGATCGCGACCGTGTCGGGCGGTTCGGGAGAGGGGACGGTGGTTTTGGACGGGAGTTTGCATCCCGGTTTGCGCGTTGATATTAACGGCGGCAGCGTGGATGTGCATTTTGCGGCGAATCAATATTCGCTGGCGTTGACGGCGACGGCGACTTTGTCTTTGATTATTCAAGACGCGGCGATTGGCGCGACGGTGTCGGCGGCGGTGACGGTGGACATCATCGGTTTGACTTTGAGTACGCTGACGGCGGGTTTTGCGGAATCGCTGCCGGGGAGCGGGACGGCGAGCAACAGCCCGCTGCAGGTTGTCGGGGATTTTGAGGCGGCGGTGACGGTGGCGACTTTGGAAATCGGCGGCGGCGACGGAAGTTATGTTGTTGACGCCGATGACGGCGATTTGACTTTTGACGATACTTCCCGCGAAATTGTTTTGTCGCGGCGCACCTCCGCGCATTCCGCCGGGGAAGTGTTTACGATACGGATTACCGTGGAGGACGGACATGTCGGCGGGACTCCGGAAGTGCCGCTGACTTTGTATGTGTCGGTCACGGCGATTGAGTATCCGGATTTGGATTTGACTTTCGCCAGCGATTTGGCGGTCGACGGGAATGACGGCTCGTCGGCGAATCCGTTTGAGACGGATCGGCGTCTGGCGGATATTGCGACATTTACGGCGGTCGGCGGTTCCGAGGAGTATTCGTATTCGGTGAATGCCCCGTTTGAGATTGCGGAGAGCGGGGCGGGGAATGCCATCGGCGTTTTGGGTTTTGCGGGCGATATATTGCCGACTCCGCCGGGGCGGCAGACGGCGACCGTGCGGGTGGAAACGGCGGAAGGAAACGGCGTGTTAATTGAATCCGCCGTGCGGGAAATTTTCGTGCAGGTTAACGCGGCTCCGAATTTGCGTTCGGAGTTGGGGATTGTCGGCGGCTATAACGCGAACGCGGCGGACGCGCGCATTTCGGTTTCGGGGACGGCGGACGGTTTGCAGGTGGTGATGCACGAGGCGTTGTCGTTTCCGCCGCCGGCCACTCTTACGGTGTTCGCCACTTTGATCGTGGATCCGATAGAGGCGAGAACGGGCGGGACAATCGCCGTCAGCATTTCGGCGGTCGCCGGCGAGGAACTTGTGGCGTACGATTCCGCCGCCACCGCGGTTTATTTTGACACGAGCAACGACTTTTTTGACGCGAACGCGGGAGAGGCGGGCGCGGTGCGGGCGGTGAAACTTTCCATTAGCACGTCGTTTGACGGCGATTCGTCGTTTGACCTATACACGATTGCGTTTTCGGTTTCGGCGATTCCGCCGATCGCGGGCGTCTTCGCCGGCGAGGGCGGAAATACTCCGCCGCCCGCCGGAAATACGCAGGCGAATCCGTATATCGTCGACGCGTTTTTGGAGGACGATCATACTTTGGCGATTGTCATTCCGTCCGGCGGGACGGGCGACGACGCCGCTTTGGGCGGCGACTATGCATTCTTCAACGATAATACGAATGATAACCGCTTTAATGGCCTCGTGGAGGTGTTGACGCTTGTCGCTCTTGACGACGGCGGCATAGCGGTCGTGCTGGTAGACAACACCGAGGCGGGGGGATATACTCCCGGGGACGAATTCGGTGTCGGCGTCATAATCGGAGATAACGGTCCGCATTCGTCGCGGACGGAGAATCTGACTTTGTCGCTTTGGGTGCGGGTGAATCAAGTTATCACGCCGCCGCTGGGGGCGAATGTGGTGTCGGTGGCGGGTTCGGATGTGCTGGGCGGCGACGGGACTTCCGGCTCTCCGTTTCTGCTGGCGGTCGGCGGCGGCGGCGGCAACGGCGTCGTGGCGAGCGTCGACGCCAGCGGCGGACTCGGCGTGGAATATCGGATAACGCTTTTCGGCGGCACTTCCGGCTTCGGCGGCGACGGCGACGGGCAGATATGGTTTTCTTCCGCGCCGGCGGCGGGGAATTACAGCGTGCAATTGTCGGTCACCGAGACCGGCAAGCCCGAAGAGATCTTTCTCGTGACGGTGTATTTTGAAGTGAATCCGGTTTTGGATGCGGGCGCGGATTCCGCCCTGAGTTTGGACGAACCGGCGGCGGGGCGCGATTTTTATCGGGGTTATATTTTGACCGGCGGCATTTCGCAGGACGCGGGCGTGATTACGATTACGGCGTCCGGCGGGGGCGGTGCGAATTCGTACGCGTTTACGGACGGCGGCGAGAGCGGCGATTTGCAGGTGAATGCGGGCGGCGTGGTTTCGTTCATTCGCGCCCAGACGGCGGTCGGGAATCACGTGCTCACGGTGGATGTTTCCAGCGCCGGGCAGACGGAGGCGGTGGAGGTGCAAATCACCGCGGTGGCGGCGTTGACGGCGAGTGTTTCCGCCGCCCCGTTGGAGACGCTGGCGGACGGCGCGAGCGCGTATCCGTTCGCGCCCGGCGGCGGCTTGGGGAACGCGATAACTTCGGATATTGCGGCGACCATTTACGCCGAAGGGGACGCGGACGAGGGGGCGGGTTTGACTTTGTATACCTTCGCGCATATCGGCGTCGCCGCCCCCGCCGGTCTGCTGTTGGAAACGAGCGATTATGACACCGCGCGGGACGGCGAAGAGGCGCGGGTGCATTTCAATCCGGTGCAGGTGGGACAAAGCCGGCAGACGATTACGGTGCGCATTACCGGTCGTTCGGGGCAGCAATTTGATTTGGCGCTGACGACGTTTGTGGATGCGCCCGCGCCGGTTTTGGTGGCGCGCCCGAATCGCATTTATCGGACGCAAACGCGCTATTTCACCGGCAGCGAGACCGAAAGATTGGTGCTGACGATCAACAACGCCGGAAGCGTCGGGACGGGATATGAGGCGATTTCCTGCGAGCCGTCCAGTTCCGACGTGTGCGGCTTGGATACGGCGGTCGATCCGCCGAGCCGCGCCGGGCATTTTTCCGGCGATTTTGACGCGTGGCTTTTGCGGAATCTGAAGAACGGATTTACGCCGCAAAATCACCGCGCGACCATCGAGTTTCGCGCGTTCCGGCGTTTCGGTACCGCCGACCAACTCGGCGAATCGCGGACGGTGACGGTGGACGTTATGGAGGCGACTTTGGAGGGGCATGACAATTCGGCGAATCGGGACGGCGTCCGCAGCGACCGGGCGTACAGATTCCAACGCGACGGGATTACCCTGACCGGCGCGGCGCGGACGGGGGTGACTTTGGGGGCGTTTAATTTCAGCGCGACGGACGCTTCCCTTTTGACAATTGAAGTGGGCAACGGTTTGACGGTGCGGGATTTGGATGCCGGCGCGATGGCGCTGCAGTTCCCGGAATCCGCCTCGGTGGTCGGCGACATAGAGGGCGCGACGGCGGCGACGATTCTGATTTACGGGGACGGCGAGACGCCCCCGGATACGGACGGCGAAAGCAGGGCCAGAATTTCCCCGGCGGAGGTATTTGTCGCGCTGAACGGCAGCGTCTGCGCGCGGACATTTACTTTCGGGGCGCTGCTGGCGCAGGCGCTCGCCGCGCCGAACCGGATAACGTACAAGCACGACTACGAGAACAGCCGCCATATTACAAAAGACGCCGGGGCGGACACGTTTGAAGGCGAAACGCTGGACGCGGGGGATGTGTTCAGCAGCGTACCGGCTTCGGAGAATCAGCAACTCGCGCTTCTCGCCGGACAGCCGGTGAACTTCGCGTTTCGGGTGTATGAGACCGTCGGCAACGAACTCGCCGTGGCGGTGGAAGAGCCGGAACCGACATGCATTACGGCGGACGTTCCCGCCGGCGGCGACAACAACTTTTTCATCGACGCCGACTGGCGGCAGGTACCGGGCGGCGGCGACGGCAACAATGTGCCGAAGAACTTCGCCGCGCTTTCGTATTCTCCGCCGCCGTTTTACGCGAATCTCGGACCGATTGAAGCGTCTTTGACTTCCGCTTTGGCGGGCGGCGGGACGGTTGCGGCGGATCCGCTGCTGGTTACTTCGGACTTTACGGACGGGCAGAATGTGCTGGCGACGATTTTGGCGGACGGCGGAGTTGGCGTTTACGAATTCGCGGCGGTCAATCCCGCTTCGGAATTGTCGGTGAATGCGGACGGCGAGGTGTTTTTCCGGCTGACGCAGACGGTGAATGCGGCGCATTCGCTGACCGTGGAGATTTCCAGCGGCAACGATCCGGACGCCCCGCCGATAGAGTTTGCGGCGTATGTTTCGGTTTCGCTTACGCCGCTTTCGGGGGCGAATCTGAATTCGTCTTTGAGCGGCACCGGTTCGGCGGGATCCCCGTACGGCGTCCTCGCCAATAACGCCGTTATCAACTATTTCGCGGCGACCGTGTCGGCGGAGGGCGGCGGCGGTCCGGATGCGCACTCGTTCGCGCAGGTCGGTCCTTCGTCCGATTTGGCGGTGAGTACGGAAGGGGTGATTTTCTTTATCGCCGACTTCAGCGGCGAGACGAGCGGAACTTTCGTCATCACGGTGCGGATTGAAGGCGCGCCGGGCGTGGATGCGATTTCCATCACGGCGAATTTCATTCTGCAGGAGGGCGTGCGGGGCGTGGCGAACAGCGATTATCCGGGGGCGGGGACGGAAAATAATCCGTTTGTCGTGTCGTATACTCCGGAGCAGTTTATCGCGGTGCAGGAGACGCGGGCGATAATTCTGGCGACGGTGGTCGCGGCGGACGGGACGCCGCCGTATACGTACGCCGAATCGTCCGACGATTCCCTCTCTCCGGAGGTGTATAGCACGGTGGTGACGCGCATGGAAGCCGTCAATACGCTGCGCATTACGACGACCGTGACAATAATAACAAGGACTTGCGGGTCTGCTGGAGCGGCTTGTGAGGAGGGGAATGACGCTGACGATTTGTTCGAAGACCGCACCGTCACCATCAACGGGCAGACGATATTCGCCGAGCGGACTTTTTCCCTCACGGCGACCTCGTATGTCGGCGACGACAACGACGGCGATTTTGACATTACGCCGCGGACGGGCGCCGACGGCGTGGAAGTGCGGCGCGAGAATTTGTTCGCGTTCTTCAGCGGCGTGACGGTGTTTGAGATGTTTTTGGACGACGGCGAAGGCGCCGGAAATACGTACCCGGTATATTTTGATTTCCGTCCGCCGAAAGTGGAGGCGGAGATTGTGCCGTCCGCGACCGGCGAAGACGGCAGCGCGGCGAATCCGCTGCAGGTTCCGGCGTTTGCCGCGACGGTCGGCGCGGCGGTGGCGACCGTGCGGGCGTCCGGCGCTTTGCATATCGGCGGGCGGGAAGTATCCGGAAATACGATACCGCCCGAAGAGATGCCGGTGCGATTTTTCGCGCCGGGCGATCCCGACAACGCGCATCCGCTGCGGGTGGATGCGGACGGCGTCGTATATTTGCGGACGGACTTCACCGGGGGCGCCCCCCGCGCGACGTACACCATTACGGTGCGGGCGGGTTATGGCGCGGATTATTTCGGGGCGTCGTTTTCGGTGGCGGGCGGATTTTATGTGACCACGACTGTGACGGTAAACGACGAGGGGGAGAGCGAGACCGGCACCATCTACATCTCCGACGCGACCGAGTTGCGCGATTTGCTGACTTTGCATTTGCAAATAGACGAATCGGACGGCGTCTGCACGGATCCGGCGGGCTTTGATTTTGTCGTGCCGCTGCCCGTGGCGTTGACGCAAAATCCGACCGACGACGGCGCGCGGCGGTATTATTTGGACCTTGACAACATCACCGAATTGGACCGGACGACGGGGACGAAACTGGCGGGAACGGATCAATTCACGCCGCATTTGATTCATTATCGGACGGATTTGCGCGGCTGGTATTACCGCGCCCGATTCCTGGACGAAAGAATTCTTCGCGCGGTGCCGGGCGGGGCGCGGGTTTTGGAATATGGCGGGGCGTTCGGCGGAGATCCGCTGGCGACTTTGACGGTGTTTATTGACGACACGGCGCGGAATTCTCCGGATTCGTTGTATGTCGGGCGGGTGGCGGACGGCGCGGTGGAATGCGTGCCGCCGGACGGCAACTTCGCGTATTTCACGGACTTCTCCGGCGGGACGACCGGCGAGGCGGCGGCGGTTTCGGACTTCGCCGGCGACGGGACTTCGCAAAATCCGTTTGATATTCCGCCCGGCGAGGCGGTGAACGGCGCGCGTTTGGCGGAGATTGTTCCGGCGACTTCCGGCTCCCATGCTTTTGCGTTTGTCGGCGTCGCCGCCGCTTTGCGTCTGTCAGATCGCAATCTGGAATTTTCGGAAGATGCGGCGGCGGGGAGTTATGCGGCGACGGTGCGGATTGCGCGGATTGGCGGCGGCGGCGGCGATGTTTTGGTGACCGTGTTTGCGCGTGTTCGCGCGTCTTTGTCGCTTTCGTACAAAACCGACAGGGTGGTTGCGGACGGCGAGATTCTGGCGGGCGGCGACGGTCTCAATCGGCGCACCCAGAACGGGGTGTTTACGACGCTTGCGACTTTTTCGGCGTCCGGCGGCGAAGGCGGGGGGGAATATGTCTTTTCGCATGTCGGCGAACCGGATTTGGTGGTGGAAGTACGGGAAGAGGACGGCGAGGACGGCGCGATTCTTACTTGGGGCGGCGGCGCGACATTCGCCGGGCTGCACGAGATTACGGCGGTGGTGGCGGAAGTGATTGTGGACGGGACGGACGGCACGACTTTGACTTTGGCGAGCGCGTCCTTGACTCTTACGGTGAACGCCGGGGCGGATGTGCCGAGAGTGGCGGGGATATACAGCAGATTTATCCCCGACGACGTGGACGGCGGCGACCGGGGGGCGGGGACGGAAATCGGTCTGACGGCGGACAATCCGCTGCGGGTGCCGCGGTCGTATCTCAATCGTTACCATGGCATACCTTCCAACGCCGTCGGGTCGAATGTATTCAAACTTCGCGTGTATCGGCGGTTCGGGAGCAACTTCAACGTCGCCCTTCTGAACGACAACGCCGGCGGCGGCGCGGATCCGTTCGACTCGGATATCGAACAGGAGGACAGCAACGACGAGCGCATCGCGGCTATTTACCGGAACGCCTTGATTTCGTTCGGGGACCACGAGTTTGAATATGAGGTAAGCCAGGGCGCGTCGGTGTTTACGGTCACCGTGTTTACGGAGTTTTACAATCCCCAGACGCTGCGGGTGTCATTGACTTCGCCGCATCCGTCCTTTTCCACCACGGACGAGGACGGCGCGACGGCGAACGTGCTGCGGCTGCCGTTCGCGGACGTCCGCAGCCGGATGGCGGCGGGCGAGGCGGTCGCGCTTCTGGATGTTTCCCGCGGCACCGATTCGTCGATTATTTCGGTGCAGTTCGCCAGCGTCGACGATTCCGGCGCGGGGCTGACGTTGGAACCTTCCGGGCGGGACGCGAATATCCGCTTTTCCGCGCCGCCGAATCGGGGGTTGTATACGCTGGAAATTCTCTTTGACGATTTGGCGCGCGGCAGCCCGAATAGCGATGTTTCCGGCGTTCCCCGCCCCGCGCCCGGCGAAATCGGCACCGGCCAGCAATTCGGTTTGACCATATTGGCGGCGGTGCATTATCCGGCGATGGCGTCCGCCGAATCGTCCCTTCCCGGCGACGGTTCGGCGGCGAATCCGTTTGTCGTTCCTGCGGCGGACGCGATCGCGGACGCGGCTTTGGCGACCGTTATCGCGGCGCACGATTTGGACGAAGTCGCGCCGCCGTCGCCGTCCTGTTCCGCCGCGGAATCGTCCGCCGATTTGCAGGTTTCGACGGATTGCGTCGTATCTTTCCGCCGCTTTCTTTCCGATTCGCCGGGGATTTATCAGATCGCCGTAGACGGCTCCGGCGGCGCGGAGACGGTCGTATATTTTGAGGTGGACGGCGCGGACGTCTGCGCGGCGACCGCCTTCAATTTCGTGGAGCCGGCGGTGAATAATTTGCCGGTCGACCCGTCGGGGGCGGTGCGCTATCGCGTGGATCCGGATTCCACGACCATCGTCGAAGGCGGCGCCAATGTCGTCGCGGACGACGGCCCCGGCGGCGAATTCGGACTCTTTTATCTCTCCGAAGACCAACCCCTTGGTTCGGACGCGAGCGCGGGCGGGCTGGTATTCGCGCCCGGCTGGTATTACAATTATTTCACCGATTTCCCCGCGGGCGAATCCGTCCTGACATTGACGGCGGGCGTGCGGATTTTTGAGTATCGCGGCGACGGCGGCGAACCGACGGCGACTCTCACCGCGTTTTTTGACGGCAACTTTACGGCGGAAGACCGCGAACGGCTGTATCTCGGAATTCCGGTCGCCGCCGGCGAGCGGTGCTTCGGTCCGGATTCGGTTTTGTACACCGACGAGGCGGCGTTTATCACGGACGGCGGCGCGGCTCCGCCCCCGCCCGCGCTGCTTTCGGCGGAGATTGTTTCGGAGTTCCATGAAATCGGCGCGCCCGTTCTGCCGCATTTGCCGATTCGGATTCCGCAGGCGCAGGCGCAAAACGCCGCCTTGGCGACGGTGCTGTTTTCCGGCGGCGAATCGCCGTATACGATAACCCGCGTTTCCGAGGCGGACGGCGGCGGCAACTTCAACGGCGCGGAAGAGTTTCAAGCCGACCGGGTGATTGTCGGATTTGCCAACGCCCCGGCGATCGGCGCGCAATTCGCCGCCTATCGCGCCGAAGACGCCGCCGGGGCGGTGTTGACCGTGTCTATTTATTTGGAAATCGTCTCCGAATTGCCGCCGACGGTGGAACTGGAAACGTATTCGGGGGCGGTCGTGTCGCTGCATTTCCTGCCGAACGCGCACACGATTACGATTACCGGCCCGACTTTCGCCGACCATCGGCTGACGATCACCCTCAATCCCCAAAACAGGCACCTCGGCAACGGACCCGCCCCGCGAAACCGGTATGCGATCGTCACCGTGACCGTGCCGCGCGTGGAGGCGGGCTTTTCCGCGACCATTACTTTCTTCACAAATCCCGCCGCGAATGTGACCGTGGAGGCGGCGTTCGCGGCGATGGCGGCGGGCGCGCCGCTGGCGACCTTGCGCACCGGCGGCGGTACATTTTCCATCGGCGAATTGTTCGGCGCGGGGGCGGATCCCGACTTTCCGCCGCAAACGGACATTTCCGGCGGCGAGGCGGTAATTCGTTTCGCGCAATCGCCGCCGCCGGACGCCGAAATGGCGCGGGCGGGATACCGCGCCTCGGTCGGACTGCAAATATCCGAAGGCGCGAATTCCCTCACCGCGAACGTGCATTTTGTCGTGCGCAATATCGCGCCGCGCGGCGTCCGCGTGAGTTCGGAATTTCATTCCGGCGACACCGGATTCGCCGTCTTTGACCCGATTGTCGTGCCGTACGCGGACGCGCAGTTGACGGGCTTGGAGCGACCGGTTATCGACTTCCGGGCGGACGCCGAACTTTACGACGCCTCCGCCGGCGGCGTCGTCGCCGGTCCGAGCGACGCCGGGGATTTGCGGAATGTTGACATACCCGTCACCGAAGATTTTATTCGGCTGCACTTTGCGCCGACGGACGCGGGCGATTATTTCTTCAGTTATGTGCTGGACGGCGGCGGCGGTCCGGTGTCCGCGACCGTGTATGTGCGGGTGGAGGAGAATCCGGATACGTTCCGAATTTCGTTTACTTCGCCGTTCCACGATGATCCGGCGGCGGGGACGACGAGGAACAATCGGATCCAAATTCCGTTGAACGCGGCGGAGGGCGCGCCGCTGATCACGCTTTCGGTGGCGGGCGGCGCGCCGCCGTATTTCTTCCAGTTCCTTTATGAAGCGAGCCCGGGTTTCTGCGGTTACGGCGCCAGTTTGGCGGACGCGGCGGTGCCGCGCGGATTGCGCAACGGGGAAGTATACGCGCCGCCCGCCGACGACGCCAGGGCGCTCGTGCTGTCGTGGGACTGCAATCCTATTTTCTCGAGGAATACGAGAAATTTCAACGCGCCGGTAACCGTGTATGACCTTACCTTTGCGGCTTTGAATGCGACGTTGTATTTCGAGATCGTGGATTTGGGCGCCGCCCGCCCGCCGCTTTCCGTGACGGTGAATTCCCAATTCCCGGGCGCCGGTACGCAGACGGATCCGCTTTCCATTGAGCAGGGCGTCGTCAACGGCGTAAACGTGCGGCAATCGGAACGCGGGGACAATGTCGCCCTGGCCGGATTGCAGGCGCGAGACGGCTACGGGGCGTACGAATATACCGCCTTCGGCGGCGACACCGCCGAGTTGATGATAGATCCCGTCCACGGGGTGGTGAATTTCCGCGACGCGTATCAGGGCGCGCCGCGGCTGTTTTCGCTCGCCGTGCGGGTGGAATCGCCGCCCGCCGTGGCGTCCGCGCCGGCGGACGTCGTGGAAATGACGGTGTGGTTCCGGATCGTGCTGAATTCGCTGGCGGCGGAGTTTGTTTCGGAGTTTCGGACGGCGGGCGGCGGCGAAGGCGACAGTGCGGGGAATCGTCTGCGGGTTCCGCTGGCGACGGCGGCTGCATCCAATCCTTTCGCGACTTTGCGAATTTCCGGCGGCGACGGGACGTATACTTTGGTCGACGCCGATACGGATATTTCCGGCGGCGGCACGGCGTTGTCCGTCCGACTTTCCGCGGGCGGCGACAATGTGCTGATTTCTTCGGACGGCAATACTCCGGCGGCGGCGGGAGATTATGGCGGGCAGGTAGTGGTGGAAGACGGAACGGGGACTCGCCTGTCGGTGCCGGTGTTTATCGAGATTCTTCCGTCGCTGGCGGCGAATCTTGTTTCGGATTTCCGGACGGGCGACGAGGGCGACAGTGCGGGGAATCGTCTGCGGGTTCCGTTGTCGACGGCGGAGAACGGGAACGGCTTTGCGACTTTGCAAATTTCCGGCGGCGACGAGGCGTATTCGTTGAATCGCGAGAGTACCGATCTTTCCGGCGGCGGGGCGGAGTTGGATATTCAAGTTTCCGGAGACGAGATTGTAATTCGCTCCGATTCCGCCGCGGCGGCGGGGGTCGGCATTTATGACGGCGTCGTCGTCGTCGCGGACGGAACCGGGACGGAGTTGACCATACCGCTGTTTATTGAAATCTTTGCGCTTGTCCAGCTGGAAGCGGAGATTGTTTCGCAATTCCAGACCGGAAACTTGGGCGACGACGCGAACAATCCTCTGGCGGTGCCGCTGTCGGTGGTGCAAAGCGGCGAAGTGTTTGCGACTTTGCGGATTAGCGGCGGCGACGGCAGATACAATCTCAGCCCGCCGACGAATTTCAACGCCACGGCGTTTACCGGGCTTGGCAACGACCCCGTTCCCAACCCCACGGCGGCGTTGTCGATCCGCGTCGTCGGGAACGAGGTGGAGATTTTCCTGTCGGGCGGCGAGAACGCCGACATCCCGGCCGTGGGTCCCTATAACGGCACGGTGATAATTCAAGACGGGCTGAACGGAGTGTTGGTGGTGCCGGTGTTTCTGCAATTTAACCCGGCGCTGTCGGCGGTTTACAACATTGGATTTGTCACCGGGTTCAACCAATCGGGCGACTCTGCGGCGACGCGTTACCCGATAGCGGCGAATCTCGCGCCCGGATTGGCGTCGCTCGTTGAACTGGAAATTTTCGGCGGAAGCGGAACCTATTCCCTGGTGGAAACCGATATTGTCGGCGCGAGGGAGGGAAGGGCGATGCAAGTCGTCGTCTCCGGCGGCAACAGATTTCGGGTACGGTCGTTCACGAATCCCGCCACTCGCGTGGTTCCGGATATTTATGACGGCGCGGTGGTGATCAGCGACGGGGCGGCGTTGTTGACGTCGTCCGTGTTTATTGAGGTTTTTGACGGACCCTCCCCTCAAGCTCCGCAGGGTACGCTGGACGAGATTGTCGTGTCGGAGTTTCGGACGCCGCAAACCGGAAGCGAAGGCGACGGCGCGGACAACCGATTGACGGTGCCGGAGAGTTCCGCGGACGCCATCTTTGCTCCCTTCATTACCGTGCATATTGTCGGCGGTCTGAAACCGTATCAACTGCTCGGCTTTGATACGGATGTCTCCAACGCCGGGGCGACGTTGGACGTCGCACTTATCGGCAACGACGTGCGGATTGCGGCTTCGTCAAACCGCCCCGTCGGCTCGTATAGCGGCATTTATGACGGCGTCGTGGCGGTGCGGGACGCGGCGAATACTTTGTTGACGGTGTCCCTGTTTATTGACATTGCCGCCGCGCCGATTCCGCAGCTGACGGCGGCTTTCGTTTCGGAATTCCGCTCGGCGGGCGGAAGCGAAGGCGAAAGCGCGGACAACCGCCTGCCGGTGCCGGTTTCCGCGGCGGCGTCCGGCGACGTCTTTTTGACGCTGCAACTTTCCGGCGGCGACTTAAATTATTCCCTGGACGCCTTAAATTCGGGCATTACCCGCGCCGGAGTGCGGCTGCAGGTGGAACTTTCCGGCTCCGGCGACGAAATACTGATTTCGGATCCCGCCGGTGCGGCGGGCGCCGGCGTGTACGACGGGCAGGTGGTGATTAGCGACGGGAGCGGGCTGGAATTGACGGTGCCGGTGTTCGTTGAAATTGTCGAGCCGCTTTCGGCGGGCTTTATTTCGGAATTCCGCCCGGCCGGCGGCTCCGAAGGCGACAGCGCGGACGACCGATTGACGGTGCCGGAGGCGGCGATATTCAATCCGTTCATCGTTCTGCCGCTTTTCGGCGGAGACAGAAATTATTCCCTCGCCCCCGATACGTCAATTGTCGGCGAAACCGACGGCGTCGCGCTGCAGGTTGCGATTGTCGGAAACAATGTGCAGATTCAATCCGATGCCGTCAATACGGCGGGCGCGGATATTTATGACGGGCTGGTGGCGGTCGTCGACGGGACGGGAACCCGCCTGACGGTGTCGCTGTTTATAGAAATCGTGCCGCCGCTGGAACTGGCCATCAACGGCCCCGCCGGCGACAACGCCGGGAATCGCCTGCTCGTGCCGGCGGCGACGGCGGATTCGTTTAATCCGTTTCTGACTTTGCAGATTTCCGACGGCGACGGCAATTATTCCCTGTCTCCCAATACCGGAATTTCCAGCGGCGGCGTGTCGCTGGCGATCGAAACTTTCGGCGACGGGAGTATTTTGCGGGTCGCCTCGGACAGCGGCAATCCGGCGGGGGCGGGAATTTATGACGGGCGGGTGGTGGTTTCCGACGGCACCGGCGAGACGATTGAAGTGCTGGTGTTCATCGAAATTCTGTCGTCGCTTTCGGCGGAGATCGTTTCGGAATTCCGGACGACGGGCGGAAGCGAAGGCGACAGCGCGGGCGATCGTCTGCCGCTGCCGTTGTCGTCGGTGACCGGCGGCGGCGGTTTTGCGACTTTGCGGATTTCCGGCGGAGACAGGAATTATGCCCTGGCTTCCGGCACGGGAATTTCCCAAACCGGCGGGGCGGCGTTGAATATCGCGGTTTCCGGAAGCGAGGTGGTGATTTCGGAAGATGTCAACAATCCGGCGGGGACGGGCGAATATCAGGGCGTCGTATTTATTGAAGACGGCGCGGGGACTTCCGCCTTGTCGGTGTCTTTGTATATCGAGATTTTCCCGACGCTGGCGGTGAATTTCGTTTCGGAATTCCGGACGACGGGAACCGAGGGCGACAGTTCGGCGGATCGTCTGCGCGTCCCGATTGCGACGGCGGATACGTTTAATTCCTTCGCCACTTTGCAAATTTCCGGCGGCGACGGCAGTTATTCCCTCGCCTCCGATACGGCAATTTTCCGCGAACTCACGGCGTTGTCGATCGGACTTTCCGCGGACGGCAATAATGTGCTGATTGCGTCCGACAGCAACGATCCGGCGGGGGCGGGCTTTTATGAAGGGCGGGCGGTGATTGTCGACGGGGCGGGGATTCGCCTGTCGGTGTCGGTGTTTATCGAGATTTTCGCGCCGTTTGTGGCGTTCGAGGCGGAGATTGTTTCGGAATTCCAGTCGACGGGCGGCTCCGAAGGCGAGAGTGCGGACGATCGTTTGCAGGTGCCGCTGACGGCGGCGGCGGGCGGCGACGGTTTTGCGACTTTGCGGATCAGAGGCGGCGGCGGGAATTATGTCCTGGATCCCTTCAATACGGAGATTTCCGGCGACAACGACGGCGCGGTGCTGCGGGTTGAAATTTCCGGCAACGAGGCGGTGATTTCGGAGGACGGCGGCGATCCGGCGGGCGCGGATATTTATGACGGGCGGGTGGTGATTGCCGACGATAATGGAACGTTTTTGACGGTGTCGGTGTTTATCGAGATTCTGCCGCCGCTGGAGGCGGAGATTGTTTCGGAATTCCGGACGGCGGACGGCAACGAAGGCGACAGTGCGGACGATCGTCTGCGCGTGCCGTTGTCGACGGTGGAAAGCGGCGACGGCTTCGCGACTTTGCGGATCAGAGGCGGCGTCGGGGCGTATTCGCTGGTCGACGCCGATACGGAAATTTCCGGCGAACCCGGCACGAGCGGGGCGGTGCTGGATGTCGCGCTTTCCGGCAACGATGTGGTGATTTCGGAGGATGGCGGAGATCCGGCGGGGGCGGGCGATTTTCGGGGCGTCGTATTTATTGAAGACGAAACGGGGACTCGTTTGTCGGTGTCGCTGTATATCGAGATTCTTCCGGCGTTGGCTTCGGAGTTTATTTCGGAGTTTCGGACGGCGGGCGGCGGCGAGGGCGATACTTCGGCGAATCGTCTGCGCGTTCCGCTGGCGGCGGTGGAGGGCGGCGGCGGTTTTGCGACTTTGCGGATAAGCGGCGGCGATGAGACGTATTCGCTGGTCGACGCCGATACGGAAATTTCCGGCGAACCCGGCACGAGCGGGGCGGAGTTGAATGTCGCGCTTTCCGGCAACGATGTGGTGATTTCGGAGGATGGCGGAGATCCGGCGGGGACGGGCGATTTTCGGGGCGTCGTATTTGTGGAAGACGGAACGGGGACTCGCCTGTCGGTGTCGGTGTTTATCGAGATTCTGCCGCCGCTGGCGGCGGATCTTGTTTCGGACTTGCGGACTGGAACCGAAGGCGACAGTGCGGGGAATCGTCTGCAGGTGCCGCTGGCGACGGCGCAGGGCGCGAACGGTTTTGCGACGGTGCAAATTTCCGACGGCGACGGAACTTATTCCCTGCATCCCAGCGGCGATACGGCGATTTCCGGCGACAGCGGCGGCGTGGCGTTGCTGGTGGAAATTTCCGGGGTTAATGCGGTGATTCGTTCCAATCCCGCCGCTGCGGCGGTTGCGGATATTTATGACGGACTGGTGGCGGTCGTCGACGGGACGGGGGCTTCTTTGACGGTGTCGGTGTTTATCCGGATTCTTCCGGCGCTGGCGGCGGAGTTTGTTTCGGAATTCCGAACGGGAACAGAGGGCGACAGTTCGACGAATCGTCTGCGGGTTCCGCTGGCGACGGCGAATACATTTAACGGTTTTGCGACTTTGCGGATAGGCGGCGGCGACGGAACTTATACTCTGGTCGAAGCCGATACCGACCTCGCCAGCAGCGGCGCGGGGTTGCTGGCTGAAATTTTCGGGAGCGAAGTGGTGATTCGCTCCGTCGCCGACGATCCGGCGGGCGCGGGTATTTATGACGGGCAGGTGGTGGTGGAAGACGGAACGGGGACTCGCCTGTCGGTGCCGGTGTTTATCGAGATTCTTCCGGTGCTGGCGGCGAATTTTGTTTCGGAATTTCGGACGGGAACCGAAGGCGATACTTCGGGAAATCGTCTGCAAGTTCCGTTGGCGACGGCGGCTACATCCAATCCGTTCGCGACTTTGCAAATTTCCGGCGGCGACGAAACGTATACTCTGGTCGACGCCGATACGGAAATTTCCGGCGGCGGGACGGCGTTGGATATTCAACTTTCCGGCGGCAGCAATGTGCTGATTTCTTCGGACGGCGATAATCCGGCGGCGGCGGGCAATTATGGCGGGGATGTGGTGATTGTCGACGGAACGGGGACTCGTTTGACGGCGGAGGTGTTTATCGAGATTCTGCCGCTGTTGGAGGCGGATCTTATTTCGGATCTCCGGACGACGGGCGGAACCGAGGGCGAAAGTACGGGGAATCGTTTGCAAGTTCCGCTGGCGACGGCGCAAGGCGTGGACGGTTTTGCGACTTTGCGGATAAGCGGCGGCGATGGAAATTATGCCCTTGGTTCTCCCGGCGATACGGAGATTTCCGGCGACAGCAGCGACGTGGAATTGCTGGTTGGAATTTCCGGGAATGAAGTGGTGATTCGTTCCGACCCCAGCGAAGCGACGGGCGCGGACATTTATGACGGGCAGGTGGCGGTCGTCGACGGGACGGGTGCTTCTTTGACGGTGTCGGTGTTTATAGAAATTGTCGCGCCGCCGCTTGAGCAGCTGGCGGCGAATCTTATTTCGGATTTGCGGACGACGGGCGGAAGCGAAGGCGAAAGTACGGGGGATCGTTTGCAAGTTCCGTTGGCGACTGCGGATACGTTTAACGGTTTTGCGACGGTGCAAATTTCCGGCGGCGACGGAACTTATTCCCTGCATCCCAGCAACGATACGGAAATTTCCGGTACCGACAACGGCGTGGCGTTGCTGGTGGAAATTTCCGGGGTTAATGCGGTGATTCGTTCCAATCCCGCCGCTGCGGCGGTTGCGGATATTTATGACGGACTGGTGGCGGTCGTCGACGGGACGGGTGCTTCTTTGACGGTGTCGGTGTTTATAGAAATTGTCGCGCCGCCGCTTGAGCCGTTGTCTTCGGAGTTGGTTTCGCAATTCCGGACGGGAACCGAAGGCGACGGTGCGGGGAATCGCCTGCAAATTCCGCTGGCGACGGCGCAGAGCGGGAACGGCTTTGCGACTTTGCGGATAAGCAACGGCGACGGGGTGTATTCTCTGGTCGACGCCGATACGGAAATTTCCGGTACTGGCGCGGGCGGGGCGGAGTTGGATATTCAAATTTCCGGGAACGAAGTGGTGATTCGTTCCGCCGCCGGCGCTCCGGCGGGAACGGATATTTATGACGGGCAGGTGGTGGTGGAAGACGGCGCGGGGAGCCGCCTGTCGATTCCGGTGTTTATTGAGATTCTCGCGGCGGTCGCCGGCGGCGCCGAGTTTTCGGCGGATACTTCGCGGGCGTTTTATATTTCGGCGGCGGAATATGCGTCCGCGCCCGTCGCTCTTCTCAATTCGGTGGCGGTCGTTTCGCTTGAAGTTGTTTCCGGCTCCGGCGGTCGTCCGGTCTCCGACATTCGGGCGGAGACGATTTCGCCGCAGCCCGGCTTTTCCCTTTCCGGGGCGGGCGCGCTTTGGACGGTCGCGCTGGCGGCCGGAGAAGCCGCGCCCTTCCGCGCGACCGTTTCGGTGTACGCGCGTTATGACGGCGATACCGATTTTGCGGTCACCGCCCTCGTCACCGTGGAAGTGATGGATTTGCAGGCGGACGCCGCGGAGGGCGTTTTGCAGGGCGGCGCGTATCTTTTGACCGGCAGCGTCACCGTCACCGGCGCCGTGGCGCCGGAGTTGGACGCGCAGGAATTGGCGACGATGGCCGCCGATTCGCCCGGCGCGCCGGACGCCGGTTTTTATCTGGAAGACGAAAGATTTCAGTTGTCTTCCGACGGCGTCGTTCTTTTGAAGGAGAACGAAATTTTGCAAGACGGCGAATTTACCCTGACCGTTTTCGCGGATCGCGGCGAAAGCGAAGACGACGCGCGCCGCGCCGAGTTGGAAATCACCGTCCAGGAACGAAACTGCTTCCGCATCTACACCCAGGATCCGGGGCATAACGAATTGACGAGCGCGGGCAGAACCGCTGGCGGGCATTTTCTGGAGTGGATAGCGGCCGCGGGGAACGGGCTCCACCCGCGGGCAAATCTGAGTGTCGTGTATACCCGCGAGAATGGCGGCTTCGCCGATGTATGGCTGCAGCGCGGCGGCGAATTCTGGTTCCCCCTTGCGACCACGGCGCCTTATACCACCGCCAACGGTCAGCGGGATGCGATCGC